>JAFZYD010000037.1 GCA_017616475.1 Bacteroidales bacterium | reverse complement strand
TGGATGTGGAAATCCTTCTCCTTGAACACCTTGGGGTCTACGCCAATCTTGTCCGGATTGGCCTTGAGCCACTGGTAGGCAATGGTGGCGGACTCCTTCATAACGTCGCCCAGATTGCCGGTGGTGGACAGGTGCCCCTGGCCTTCGCTGGTGCTGCACTCAATAAACAAGATTTCTCCGCCCATCTCGGTCCAGGCGAGGCCCGTAACCACGCCGGGCATCTCGTTGCCCTTTTGCATATCGTGGTGGTTGGTGGGAAGGCCCAGATATTCACGCACCTGCTCCGGCTTTAGTGTGACTTCGTGCTCCTGTTCCAGCGCAATCTTCTTGGCGGTGATGCGGCAGAGCTTGGCAATTTGCTTGTCCAGACCGCGCACGCCCGACTCGCGGGTGTAGTTGTTTATAATCTCCGCTAGGGCCGCCTTGTTAAGTTTGAGGTCCTTTGCGGTGAGGCCGTGGAGCTCCAACTGCTTGGGCAGCAGATAGTCCTTGGCAATGGAGATCTTCTCCTCTGCCAGGTAACCGGATACGTTAATCATCTCCATACGGTCGCGCAGGGCGGGATGGATGCTCTCTATGTTGTTGGCGGTGGTTATGAACAGCACCTTGCTAAGGTCGTAGTCCAGGTCCAGATAGTTGTCGTGGAAGGTGGTGTTCTGCTCCGGGTCGAGCGCCTCCAGCAGGGCGCTGGCGGGGTCGCCGTGGAAATCGTTGAACACCTTGTCCACCTCATCCAGCACAATCACGGGATTCACCGTGCCGGTCTTCTTTATGGTCTGGATAATGCGGCCTGCCATCGCGCCAATATAGGTGCGGCGGTGTCCGCGGATTTCCGACTCGTCGTGCAGGCCGCCCAGCGAGATTCTGCCATATTGGCGGCCCAGCGCCTTGGCGATGGACTTGCCAAGCGAGGTCTTGCCCACGCCCGGAGGGCCGTAGAGGCACAGGATGGGGGACTTCATATCGCCCTTGAGC
Organism: Bacteroidales bacterium; assembly: GCA_017616475.1. Lineage (GTDB taxonomy): Bacteria > Bacteroidota > Bacteroidia > Bacteroidales > UBA932 > Equibacterium. Next base: position 7,074 of record JAFZYD010000037.1, on the reverse strand, counting down.
TTGAGCACTGCCAGATATTCTATTATTCTGTCCTTCACCTTCTCAAGGCCGTAATGGTCCGCATCCAGCACCTTCTGGGCGTTGCTAAGGTCCAGATTGTCTTCCGTGGCTTCGCTCCAGGGGAGATCCACAACGAACTGCAGGTACGAATAAATAACGTTGTAGTCCGGGGAACTCGGGTTGGTCTTTTCCAACTTGTGGATTTCCTTCTCGAAAGCCTCGCCCACATATTCGGGCCAGTTCTTACCCTCGGCCGCCTTGCGCAGGGCGTTCACATCCTCGTCCGCGCCGGTCATACCGAGCTCTTCCTGTATGGTCTTGAGCTGGTTGTTGAGGTAGTACTCGCGCTGCTGCTGGTCCATCTCCACCTTTACCTTCTTTTGGATATCTTCCCGAATCTTGAGAATCTCTATCTGCTTGTCCAGCAGGGCCAAAAGGGCGGTGGCGCGTTTCTTTATGCTGCTCTCTTCAAGCAGCGGCACCTTCTCCAGCGGGTTCTCCACATCTATGGTGGTGGCCACGAAGTTCACCAAAAAAGCGTTGTCTTCTATGTCGCGGATGGCGTAGCCCGCCTCCTGCGACACGTTGTGTGTGAGCTTGATTATGCGCAGCGCGGCGCTCTTGATGCCGTCCACAAGGGTGTTCATATCGGCGTCAGCCACGGCCGTCAGGTCCTCCGCCAAATAATCGACGGTGGCCATAAGATACGGCGAAACAATGTCCACGGACCGGATGTTGAAGCGGCGCACACCCTGTATAATGGCGGTGACGGGCACGTTTGGCAGGTCAATTATCTTGACTATGCGGCCCAGTGTGCCGATGGTGAACAGGTCCTCCGCCATCGGGTCCTCGGTTTTGGCATCGCGCTGGGTGACGGCGCCAATAAGCTTGTTGGACTTGTAGGCCTCGTTAAGAAGCTGTATAGATTTCTCCCTGCGAATGGGAATCGGGATTACTGTGTCGGGAAACAGCACGGCGCCACGCAGCGGCAGCAGCGGCAGCACGTCAGGCAGCTGGTCGTCCTGCAACTTGTGGCCCGGCTCTATGTTCATTACGGGTATGATATTCATACCGACGTCTTCTCCTGCTAAATAAAACGGATCTTTCATATATGCCAATTTGTCAGTAATATATAAGGCGTACAATATAGGTCAATTGTTGTGCCAAAGTTAAAAATCAAAAAAATTGCGATATCTATTTGATAAATAAAAAAATAAGTCTATTTTTGCAGTCCGTTTCGCCCGAAGCAGGGTGAATCTATTGTCAATCAGAAATATAAAATAAATAAAGTACTATGACTAAAGCAGACATTGTTAGCGAAATCGCTAAATCCACCGGACTGGAGAAAGTAGTGGTCCTCGACGTGGTTGAATCATTTATGGACAGCGTAAAAGAGTCTCTTGCAAAGGGCAATAACGTTTATCTTCGTGGTTTTGGCAGTTTCGTAGTAAAGCAGCGCGCAAAGAAGGCCGCACGTAACATTTCCAAGAACGTTACCATTACTATACCGGCTCACAAGATCCCCTCTTTCAAACCGGCCAAGACATTTGTTGAGCAAGTCAAGAAACTGAAATAATAACACTTAATCTTATATATTATGCCTAGCGGTAAAAAGAGAAAGAGACATAAAATGTCTACGCACAAGCGTAAAAAACGCTTGCGCAAGAACAGACATAAAAAGAAATAACATTTCTTGAAACAGTATAAGGCTGGCCCGTCGGTCAGCCTTTTTACAATGGATAAGGACCTGATTATCAATGTTTCGAAAGGCTCCGCCCAGCTGGCTCTGACCGAGGGCGGCCGTCTTATCGAATACGACCGGGAGAGCGACAGCGAAGCGCAGTTTTCCGTGGGTGACGTTTATTTGGGCAGGGTTAAGAAGCTTCTGCCCTCGCTCAACGCCGCCTTTGTGGACATAGGCGACGAGAAGGATGCGTTTATCCACTATCTGGATTTGGGCGTCAACTTCCGCTCGTTCGACCAGTTTGTAAAACAGATCAACATATCCAAAAACTACACGGCTTTCTTCCAGAAGGTGCCCATCGGGGAACCGCTGGAGAAGGAAGGCCACATCTCGGACCATCTGCGCGTAGGGCAGCCTATAATGGTCCAGATTGTAAAGGAGCCCATCTCCACTAAGGGCTCGCGGCTCACCGGCGAAATTTCCATTGCCGGCCGCAACATTGTGCTGATGCCCTTCTCCGAAAAGGTCAGCATATCCCAGAAAATGTCTTCGCGGGAAGAGAAGGCCCGCCTGTCGCGCCTCATCTACAGCATAATCCCCAAGAACTACGGAGCCATTATCCGCACCGCCGCGGAGGGCAAGCGCGCCGCCATTCTGGACGCGGAGCTGCGCGGCCTTGTGGGCAAGTGGGAGAGCTGCTGGAAAAAGCTCGCAAAGAGCAAGGATGTGCAGCTGCTGTTCCGCGAAAACAGCCGCGTGACAACCCTTATCCGCGACCTCCTGAGCGAGGAATTCACAAACATCTATGTGAACGACAAGGCGACCTTCGACGAGGTATGTGCCTATGTCGCAATGATTTCCCCCGGACAGGAGAAGATAGTGCACTGGTACAACAAGCCGGAGAACATCTTCGACCATTTTGACATCACGCGCCAGATAAAGGGGTCGTTCGGCCGCGTGGTTTCTATGAAACACGGCGCCTATCTGGTAATTGACCACACCGAGGCGATGCACGTGATAGACGTGAACAGCGGCACCCGTATGAAAACCGACGGCCAGGAGACCAACGCCCTCGAAGTGAATATGAACGCAGCGGAGGAGATTGCCCGCCAGCTGCGCCTGCGCGATATGGGCGGCATCGTGATTGTCGATTTCATAGATATGGAAGATGCGGAGCACCGCAACCAGCTATACAAGCATATGGTCACTCTTATGGAGGGCGACCGCGCCCGCCACACGGTGCTGCCGCTCACCAAGTTCGGTTTGATGCAGATAACCCGCCAGCGTGTGCGCCCCGTAACGGTGATGGACACCCAGGAAGATTGCCCCGCTTGCAAAGGGACGGGCAAAATTGGCCCCACCGTTATTTTTGACGAGGCCCTGGAGCGCCACCTGTCTGCCATTCTGGAAGAAAAGGGGGTGCGCAGCCTGCGGCTCACCGTGAACCCGGTGATGCACGCCTACCTTACGCACGGTTTTTTCAACAGTATAGTGCGCGGGTGGAAACGCAAATACAACTGTTCTATAAAGGTCGATAAGGACGGCGGTTTCGCCATCAATCAGTCGGAGTGGACCGACGCCGCTACCAGCGCGCCGCTCGGGTCATTTTTTGACTGATCTGTTCCGTACATAAATTCCCTATGCTCCCCATATGGGTATGTCCCAGGCCGGTGACGGTCTTGGCGCCGGTGTAGCAGAAATTGCCCTCTTTCACGGCAATTCCTATCTGCCTGTAGGCGTCCCGGAAAGGGACGCCGCTCACAACCATATTGTTCACCTCTTCTACGGTGAACATATCGTTGTACATATCGCTGCCGGACACAATGTCTTCCCGCACGCCTATGTTCTGCAGCATATACAGACACATTGACAGGCACTCCTTGGTGGCGTCTATGGTGGGGAAAAGGATATCTTTGAGCAACTGGAAGTCGCGGTGGTAGCCGTGGGGCAGGTTGGCGGTGAGCTGGGCTATGGTCGTTTCGGCTGCCTGAATGCGGTTGGCCTTGCCGCGCATTATCTCCCAAACGTCCGGGTTTTTCTTGTGCGGCATTATGCTGCTGCCGGTTGTGAGCGCATCCGGGAAGGAGATGAACTTGAAATTGCTCCCCATATACAGGCAGCAGTCGGCGGCGAATTTGTTAAGGGTGGCGGCCAGCGATGCGAGGGCTGCGGCAACCGCCTTTTCGCTCTTGCCGCGGCTCATCTGCGCTGCAACGCTGTTGTAGTTGAGGTCCTCGAAACCGAGCGCCTCTGTGGTCTGCTGCCGGTCCAGCGGGAAGGAACTGCCGTAGCCGGCGGCGCTGCCCAGCGGGTTCTGGTTCACAATCTTGAAGGCGGCACCCAGCATAAGCATATCGTCGCACAGTGTTTCGGCGTATGCCCCGAACCACATTCCGAACGACGACGGCATTGCAATCTGGCCGTGGGTGTAGCCCGGCAAGATTACATTCTTGTGCTGTTCGGACAGCTTCTGGAACTGCTCGAACAGTTGCAGCACCAGCTCCCGGATGGCCACAAGTTCGGCGCGCATATACAGTTTGAGGTCCACGAGCACCTGGTCGTTGCGGCTGCGGCCGGAGTGGATTTTCTTGCCCAGGTCGCCGAGGGCGCGGGTAAGGCAAATTTCCACCTGGGAGTGAATGTCCTCCGCACAATCTTCCAGCACAAACTCTCCCCGCTCTATCTGGCCGAGGATGTTGTCCAGTTCCTTCTGCAGCAGGCGTTCTTCGTCTGCGGGCAGCAGGCCGACCTTGGTTAGCATTGCAATGTGCGCCTTGCTCCCCAGCACATCGTATTTGGCAAGCCGCATATCCAGCTCGCGGTCGTTGCCAACGGTGAAGTCTTCAACAACTTGCGCAGCTTCTACGCCCTTGTTCCAGAGTGTCTGCATATTTGTCAGATTTGAATGTTTTCTATAAAGGTAATGTATTTTTCGATGCCCTCCGCTATTTCGCTTTTGAGGATGTATTCGTCTGCCTTGTGGGAGCGGTTGGAGTCGCCGGGGCCAATTTTTATGGCCTCTATGGGGAGCCGCATCCAATCGGACGAAGTGGGGGAGGTGGTCATCTCCATTCCCAGTTTAAGCGCCGTTTTGTAAAGCGGACTGCTCTGCGGGGTGGCGCTGGCCCGGTTGGCCAGGTTGCGCGCTTTGAGGGTGCTTTTCACCTCCTTCTGCAACATCTCCAGAATTTCTGCATTGGTGTAGAGTTCGTTGGGGCGGATGTCCACCACAAAGGTGCAGGTGTCGGGAATCACGTTGTGAGCGTGGCCCGCATTTATTTGTGTTACAGACAGTTTGACAGGGCCGAGCGCGGCCGAAACCCGGTCGAAACGATAGTTCTTGAGGGTTTCGATGTCGGACAGGGCGTTGTAGATGGCGTTTTCGCCCTCTGCGGCGCGGGCGGCGTGGGCGCTGCGGCCCGGGGCGGTGGCGTCAATCACCAGCAGCCCGCATTCCGCAACGGTGGCGCGCATACAGGTCGGTTCGCCCACAATGGCGAAAGATGCGTTCTCTTTGACGAACTCCCCCAACGAACGGGTGCCGCCGGGGCCGGAGCGCTCCTCTTCGCAGCTAAGCAGCAGGAGCAGGTTCACCGGGCAGGAACTTTTCTCCTTGAAATAGAGGTAGGTGGCAATCATAGCCACCACGCTGCCGCCGTCGTCGTTGCTGCCCAGGCCCAGGATGCGGTCCGGTGCGGCGGGCGGGTTAAGCGCGTCAAAAGTGTAGGTTTCGGCTGCCTGAACCGTGTCTATGTGGGCGCAAAGCATAAGGGTGGGAGCGTCCGCGTCGAACAGCTCCTTAGCCCAGATGTTGTTGCCTATGCGCTGTGCGTCAATGCCACCCGCGCGCAGGAAGTCGGTCAAAAAATCGGCGCGCGCCCCCTCCTCAAAAGAGTGGGCCCGGATGGGTATCATCTTCTGCAGCAGGTCGGTGGCGAGGTCGATGTACTTTTGCATAGCGCTATTTTATTGTTGTGCCGGAAGCCTCTTCCAGTATTTTTGCGGAATTCTTTATGACTACGCTCTTTACCCCGCTTTTGATGGCGTCAAAGGCGTTGGAGAGTTTGGGCAGCATACCTGCCGCCACGCGGCCATCTGCCTTCAAGGTTTCGAAGAGGGGTGCGTCGATTGCGGCAATTACCGATTCCGGGTCGTCTTTGTCGTATAGCACGCCGTCCTTTTCGAAGCACATAACCAGCTGGGTTTCATAGCTTTTGCTCATTGCTGCGGCAACTGCACTTGCCACCGTGTCGGCGTTGGTGTTAAGCAGCGTGCCTTTTCCGTCGTGGTTAATGGCGCACACCACCGGGGTGACTCCGGCCGCCAGAAACATAGCGAATGCATCGGCGTTTACTCTTTCGACATCGCCAACAAAGCCATAGTCTATCGGGGTGGCGGGGCGCTTGCGGGAAACAATTGCGTTGCAATCGGCCCCTGTGAGGCCGGCGGCGTTGCAGCCGTACTTCTGGAGCGCTGCCACAATGTTTTTGTTGATGAGGCCGGCGTATACCATAGTCACTACCTTGAGCGTTTCGGCGTCGGTCACGCGGCGCCCGTCAATCATTTTGGGTTCGATGCCCATACTCTTGAGGGTGGCGCTGGCAATGGCGCCGCCGCCGTGCACCAGAATCTTGGCGCCGGGGATGGAGGCGAAATCTTTTAGAAAAGTCTCCAGCGCGGCGGGGTTGTCAATAACGTTGCCCCCTATCTTTATTACTTTGAGCGTTTCCATTTATAGGGAAAGGAGTATTTCTTTGAGCACCGTCTGGGCCGACACCACTCTGTTGGCCGCCTCCGGAATTACCAGTGACTGGGGCGATTCAATAACATCGTCGCTAACAATCATATTGCGGCGTACCGGCAGGCAGTGCATAAAGTAGGCGTTGTTGGTGAGGGCCATCTTCCCCGTTGTCACGGTCCAGCCGCGGTCGGTGTTTATAACCTTGCCATAGTTGGGGTCTGTATAAGCCGCCCAGTTCTTTGCGTATACGAAATCGGCGCCCTGCAGCGCTTTGTCCTGGTCGTATTCTACTCTGGCGCCTTGCACGAACTTCGGGTCGAGTTCGTAGCCTTCCGGGTGGGTTATAACGAAGTCGCAGTCGTAGGCATTCATCCACTCCGCAAAGGAGTTGGGCACGGCCTGCGGCAGCGCCTTGGGGTGGGGCGCCCAGGTCATCACGACCTTCGGCCGCTTGCTCTTTTTGTATTCTTCTATGGTGATGAGGTCGGCGAACGACTGCAGCGGATGGCGGGTGGCCGCCTCCATACTGAACACGGGCCGCCCGGAGTACTGGATGAACTGGTTCAGGATGGTCTCGTCGTAGTCGAACTGCTTGCTCTCGAAGCGGGCGAAACTGCGCACGCCAATCACGTCGCAATAGCTGCCCATC
>JAFZYD010000036.1 GCA_017616475.1 Bacteroidales bacterium | reverse complement strand
GAGCTCGGCTGCTTCGCGGGAAATGTCGCCTTCTGTGTCCAGAACCCAGTTGTGGTCGTAGCCGTGGCCGTTGGCCAGCTGCTGATTGTCCTCTGCAATGCGCTCACCTATCAGCTTGGGCTCACGGAAATCGAACGGAGTGCCCTCTACAGGGGCGATTTCGCCCGAAGTCATAAAGGTGTCGTCTATGGGAGTGAACCCGGAAGCGCAAATCGTCAGTTCGTCGTCCAGAATCGTATGGTTTGCCGGATCGCCGGAGAGGTTGAAATACGAATGGTTTGTCATATTGATAACCGTCGGCGCGTCGGTAACCGCCTCGTAGGCGATGTCCAGCGCATTATTGGGCAGCAGCGTATAAGTCACGGTGGCATTTACGTTACCGGGGAAGCCGGCATCGCCGTCGGGCGACTCAAGAGCCAGTTTGATATGGCTTTCATCTGCCTCTACCACCGCAAACACCTTATAGTGCCAACCTTCCGGGCCGCCGTGCAGGCAATGGCCGTAGTTGTTCTGCGGCAGCTGGAATGTTTCGCCGTCGATGGTAATGCGGCCCTGGTCAATGCGGTTGCCGTAGCGGCCAATCACCGCGCCGAAATTGGAATCATTGTTCTCGGGAAAATAGTCGGCAATCCGGTCGAAGCCCAGCACAACGTCGCGCATCACACCCTTGCGGTCGGGGACGGCGATAGAGACGATGCGCCCGCCGAAGTTGGTGACGCACACCTCCATTCCGGCATCGTTCTTAAGGGTGTAGAGGGCCACCGGCATTTCGTTGTAGGTACTTTTGAAATTGGCGGGGTCGAGGCCCGAGACGGTCATCGTGCTCTTTTTGGGGGCGCAGGAGACCAGCATCAGCAGCGCGAGGGCTGCAATCAGCGATTGTTTCATAACTGTTGGTTGTTTTTCTTTCAGTAAAGATACATCAAGTTTTTGTTATATTTGCAGTTACTGACACTAATTCTTATGAAAAGACTCACCGTTTTTGCAGCGCTCGCGCTCCTGTCGGCCAATCTGCTGGCCGGCAATGTAATAACCGACAGCATCGACTCCAAAATCCTTGGCTGCGAGGTCAAATGCAACGTTTATCTGCCCGACGGCTTCGACGGCTCCACCAAGGAATATCCCGTGGTGTATCTGCTGCACGGCCTTTCCGACACTTACGAGGGCTGGGCAGGCCACGGCAATATGCAGACCATAGCCGACAGGCTCATCGCCTCCGGCGAAGCTGCGGAGATGGTGATAATTATGCCCAACGCCGGGCATCCCAACCCGCGCGAGGTACTCAACGGCTATTTCAACACCCCCGGCCGCAATTATGAGGACTTCTTCTTCCAGGAGCTGATGCCGCAGATGGAGGCCAAATACCGCTGCATCGGCGACAAGAAGCACCGCGCAATAATGGGCCTTTCGATGGGCGGCGGCGGCAGCACGGTTGACTGCCAGCACCACCCCGAGATGTTCTCCAGTTGCTATGCGATGAGCCCCTGGCTGGACGAGAAAGGCGAGGTCGGCTGGAACGACAAGGATGACCAGCTTGCCGTGGTTTGCCGCTCGGTACACGAGAATTCCGCCATCGACTTCGTGGCGAATGCCGACGAAAGCACCGTGGCAGCCCTCCGCACCGTGAAGTGGACCTTTGACATAGGCGACGACGACTGGCTGCTGCACCTGTCGGTGGATATGCACTACAAGATGCAGGAGAAGGGCATTGCGCACGAATTCCGCGTGCGCGACGGCGACCACAACTGGTATTACTGGCCTATGGTGCTGCACTACGCCCTCCCCTGGGCCTCGGTCAATTTCGGAAAATAACGCTACTGCCTGACTGGGCGTATAGGGAAACCGCGGTAACGGCGGGAGAAGTAGGCGTAATGGAATTCTTCGCTGAAGAATAGATTCATTGCGCAATTAGGATGATATGGGTGGCGGGTGGCGGTCCAGTAGCGGCCTGCAGTGCCGGGATAGCACAATTCGCCGCCCTCCATATAGCCCGCCGCAGGCAGGAAAATGCTTGCACCGGTGGTACGGCTGGTCACTTTATAACCGGAAACGCCGTTCATTTCTGCCTTTTCCCAGTCGCACTGCTGCACCAGTTCGTTCATCTCCACGAACGTAGGCATTCGCCAGCCCTCACCAAGCTTTGCCTGCACGACATCATCCTCCGGCTCTGCGAGCAGGTTCAATTTAAAACCAGCATTGTATTTCGTAAAGCCATAAGGGCCTTCACCGCAAAAAACGTATGTATCCGCCTGGTAATTCTCCTTTACAGAAGTCTCCGCCCATGCATAAAAGTCTCCGAAACCCTCAGGCGCCTCAGCGCCCAGATTGCAGGAGGCCCATTTCACGCTAAGGCCCATATCCACCACAGCAGGCTGCGCTGAGACCTCAACCGACGCCAGCAGTGCCAGCGACACCATTATCTTTCTAAAGATCCGCATCGAACTGAATTGTTTGTGTAGGAAGGATGTAGTCCGACTCTATTGTTATATCGCTTCCGTCGGTGGGCTTGTCCACCTTGAAGAGCTT
>JAFZYD010000035.1 GCA_017616475.1 Bacteroidales bacterium | reverse complement strand
GACCCTTCGAAAACCGATTGGTCCCTGGGGCTCATAAATACCGGCACTGGCCACCTTGCCGCTGCATCCTTAAGCCCGAAAACGTGGTCGAAATGGCCGTGGGTGAGCAGTATGGCCTCCACCGAGAGCTGCTCCTGCTCCACAAAGGAGGCCAGGCGCTGCCGCTCGCCGTCGTTAATTGCGCCGGGATCTATAATAACGCACTGGCGCACATCGTTCCAAACAACGTAGCAGCACGTCCGCAGCGGATTGAAGTAAAAAACTTTGAGCATAGCGCAAATTTACAACTCTTTTGCTAAATTTGTAAGAATCTATAAAAACACAGGGCTATGCACATCGCTATTGCAGGAAACATTGGCAGCGGAAAAACCACTCTGACCCGCTTGCTGTGCGAACATTTCAAATGGACCCCCCGGTTCGAGCCGGTGGACCACAACCCCTATCTGGCAGATTTTTATGAAGATATGGAGCGTTGGGCATTCAATGTCCAGGTCTATTTTCTTAACAAGCGCTTCCGCGATGTGGTGGAGATTGGCAAAAGCACCGATGTAATTGTGCAGGACCGCACAATTTACGAAGACGCCAACATTTTCGCCCCCAACCTGCACGATATGGGGCTTATGAGCAGCCGCGACTACGAGAACTACCGCGACCTGTTCAACCTGATGATTTCCCTGGTAAAAGCCCCCGACCTGCTCATTTACCTGCGCAGTTCCATTCCCAACGTCGTGGCCAAAATCCAGAAACGCGGCCGCGAATACGAGAGCAGCATCCGCATAGACTATCTCAAAGGCCTTCACGACCGCTACGAGAAGTGGATTGAGAATTACACGGACGGCAAACTGCTTATCCTGGACGTAGATAAATACGATTTCGAAGAGAACCCCGCCGACCTCAGCGCAGTGTGCGACCTTATAGACGCACAGCTGCACGGCCTTTTCTAGGCGGCACTACCTTTTTTGCGGCGGCGCGTAAGCACCGAATAGCTTATCAGCGAAATGACACCGTTGATGAGCATCTGCAGTATTTGCGATTCGTGCGATATGGTGGCGAACACCAGCCCCGTCTGCTGACTCAGGCCGTAGACCGATGTGAGCGCCAGAGCGGTGATGAAGTGGAACGACCCGAAGCCCCCCTGCACCGGCACGAACCAGCCCAGCGAGCCTACCATCATAAGAAAGAGGGCGTCCGAAAAGCCCAGATGGCCCACGTCCGGGAAGGCATAGATAATAAAGAGCGTCTGAAACACGTACGCCGTCCAAATAAAGATGGTGTGCAGGAAGAAGGGAACTTTGTGCTTCATTGTGAACCCCGCCTTGACGCCGCTGCCCAGCCCCTTGAAGAAGCCCCATATTTTGCCCATTAACGGGCTTTTATCCCGCAAACGCCAGATTACCCACAACAGCGCCAAAGCCAGCAGAATCACCCCAAAAACAAGCCATACGGCGCTGAATGAGAGCGACTGGGCAAATTTGTCCCACATCTGCTCTTTGACAAAGGTTCCGAACCGGGTAAAGAAGAACATCGCCACCCCAATCAAAAGCGCGGTTATCATATCCCAGGTGCGCTCCAGCGCCATACTGCCCACCGCCTCCTCGAACGAGATGCGGCCGGTGGAAGAAAGCATCGCGCAGCGCACAATTTCGCCAGAGCGCGGCACGCCCAGGTTCGCCAGGTAGCACACATTGTAGGCGTCGAAGCACTCCCTTCGGGAAAACTTGCCGGGAAGCATATACCTCCATCTACAGCCGCGGCTGTATGCAACCGCCATACTGGTCGCCATAGAGGCTATTATCCACCACCAGTTGCAGCGCCCCAGCGCCTCCCAAAAATCACCCCAATGGACACCCCGGAATGCCAGCCACAGCAGCACCAAAGTGATTGCCGCCGTGAGAAAGTATTTCAGGATTTTCTTGAGGCCCGGACTCATAGTTTAGGCTTGAAGAGTCTAGAACATTACACCCACGGAAAGCTCCGCCATAAGCCGGGTGCCCTTGACGCCCATCGGCTTGTTGTTGCCCAGACGGGCGGAGGCGTAGGTCTTGAGCAGGCTGTTTATGCGGTAGGTATAGGCCGCGTCCAGCACGGTGCGCAGGTAGTAGTAGCTGAGATAGTCCACCTCGTTGTCGTACATATAGTTCACGAACACGTTGCCGGCAGCGGAACTGCCGAGGTATTTATAGTCGGACCCGGCGGCAAAATTGTAGGCCAGGTGCAGTTTCACCAGCAGGTCGCTCTCCTTGGAGAAGTGGATGTTCTTGCCGAGGAACACATAGGGGGTAATGTGGGCCGTTTTCAAATATGCGTCCGGAGTATACCGGCGGAGCGCCATCCACAAGAAGTCCACGCCGCCGCCCAGCACAAAGTCAAAATTGCTGGCTGCGTCGGCACCGGTGTAGATGGTGTAATCCAGCCCTCCGTCCAGCAGGTTGTTGCTGGCCGACGTTTCTCCTCCGAGCCCCTGCATCCAGTAGTTCAGGTTGTAATCTATGCGGGCTGTGAGCTTGCGGTTGCGGTTCTCTCCGAACAGACCCTGAACCTTGGCTCCGGTGAGATACCTGTCCACGCTGCCCATAGAGGTGCCGGTCTCGCTCACGCGGGTGCCGCCCTTGTGCAGGGAGAGGTCCACCAGCCAACGGGCTGCGTCACCGTTGCGGTTATACTGCAAATCGGCGCCGAACAGCGATTCTCTGTAACCAATGCGGCCAACGCCAAAATCGCCGCCCACGGTGAGCATCGAATAATAGCCGAGGCCCTGCAGGAACGCCACGCCTACGGGGGTCTCCTCAGACGCCGCCAGAGAGTTGCTTGCGGGGCGGGCCTTGTAGCTCACGGTGAGGCCCACGCGGTTTTCGTCGTCTATCGCATACACTGCGCTGGGGGCAATCTCCAGCAGCAGAGAGTTATAGCGGCTCCTGAGGTTTTTGTTGCGGGCGGCGGTGCGCCAGTCAAACTTGACATCCACGCCAACCGCCAGCTGGTCGTCCAGCAGCAGCGGCGCTGCGCCCTTTATATCGAAACTTGCGCGGGTGCGCGACATAGGGAACGTCTCCTCCAGGTTCATCGCCGCAAAATAGGGCATATCCCACTCTACCTCATATAGCGATGTGTTGAACTTGCACCTGCGCAGGGCGTCCTTCTCCAAATTGACGTCGGCGGCCACCTTGAAAATCCCGAGCTCCATCAACATATCGCCCCGTAGCGCAAAAGACGACTGGGTGGCGGGGTCCCAGGCATTGCGGAAAGAACCCGCCGTCAAACCATAATCCAACGCCACGTTGCGCCACTGGGCCATCTCGCCCAGCGCCAGCCCCGCCGCATTTGGACTGTTATACCACAAATCCCGGTCGATATTGAATTGATACTGTGCACGGTCGTCTATCTCCTGAGCGGAGGCTCCCGCCGCAAACAAGCAAAGCCCAAGGGCAATTGTCAGTAGTTTTTTCATTTAAACATTACTTGAGGTCGAAATGCGAATTTAGGTATTTTTTATTGTATAAAAAACACAACGCACTCCCGACTGTTCGGGGGTGCGTTGCGCTTTGTCCGGATGTGGGTACCGGATTACTCTGCCTTGGGCTCTTCTGCTGCAGGTTCTGCTGCGGGAGCTTCTTCGGCCTTGGGTTCAGCCTTGGGGGCCTCTGCCTTGGGAGCGTCGGCTTTCTTGCGGCTGCGGCGGGTAGCGGCCTTCTTGGGAGCAGCTGTTGCGAGAGCTGCCTCGTTGAAGTCTACCAGTTCGATGAGAGCCATATCGGCTGCGTCACCCTGACGGAAACCGGTCTTGATGATGCGGGTGTATCCGCCCGGACGGTCAGCGATTTTAGGAGCTACTGTGCGGAAAAGCTCGGTAACGGCCTCTTTCTGCTTCAGATAGCTGAATACGGTACGGCGGGAGTGGGTCGAATCGTCCTTCGATTTGGTGATGAGGGGCTCGACATACATCCTCAGGGCCTTTGCCTTTGCAAGTGTGGTCTCGATTCTCTTGTGCATAATGAGAGAGCAAGCCATATTTGCGAGCATAGCTTTGCGGTGTCCGCTCTTGCGTCCCAGATGATTTATTGACCTATTGTGTCTCATATCCTATAAATCTTTTTTATCAATGTTGTACTTAGAAATGTCCATACCGAAGCTGAGCTTGAGCTTGTTCTCTACCAGGAATACCACCTCGGTGAGGGATTTCTTGCCAAAGTTGCGAAGCTTCATAAGCTCTTCCTTCTTATGGGAAACCAGGTCGGCGATTGTCTCGATGTCAACGGCCTTGAGGCAGTTGAGAGCGCGGACGCTTATCTCCAGATCCTGGAGTTTGGTCATAAGATGGTGACGGGTGCGCAGAGACTCCTCGTCCAGGTTCTTGCTCTCGGGAGCAATGTTCTCTTCGAGGGTTATCTTGTCGTCGGAGAACAGCATAAAGTGATAGATGAGTATCTTGGCTGCCTCTTTGAGCGCATCTTTGGGGGAGATGGAGCCGTCGGTAGTGATTTCGAGAATGAGCGACTCATAGTCGGTCTTCTGCTCTACGCGGCAGTCTTCCCTGCGGTAGTTGACATTTTTGATAGGGGTGTAAATAGAGTCGATAGCTATAGTCCCGATCGGAGCCTTGTCGTCTTTGTTTTCGTCTGCAGGCACATAACCGCGGCCCTTGCCAACTGTGAAGTCCATAACTATTTTGACGTTGGGCTCCATTGTGCAAATGTGCAGGTCGGGGTTGAGAACCTGGAAGTAATTAAGACTCTTGCCCAGATCACCGGCGGTGAATTCTTGCTTGCCACTAACAGTCACTGTTGCAGTTTCGCCCTCTTCGGTCTCTACCATTCTCTTCAGACGAATTTGTTTGAGGTTGAGGATGATGTCCACTACATTCTCCACAACACCGGGGATTGTGTCAAACTCGTGCTTGACACCCTCGATGCGGATGGAAGTAATGGCAAAGCCCTCCAGAGAAGAAAGCAAAATGCGGCGAAGCGCGTTACCTACGGTAGTCGCATAACCGGGCTCCAAAGGGCGGAACTCGAAGCGGCCAAAGGTATCGGTAGCGTCCAGCATTATTACCTTGTCAGGTTTTTGGAATGCTAATATTGCCATAAAAAAATCGGTTTTGTTGTTAGTGCTTAATTCACGCTGCTATTTGGAATACAACTCGACGATAAGCTGCTCGTTGATGGTCTCGGGGATCTCGCTGCGCTCGGGGGTGTTGAGGAACTTGCCTGCGCACTTGTCTGCGTCCCACTCAATCCAGCTGTATTTGCCGGCGCCGCGGGAAAGGCTGTCCTGGATAACCTCGAGGCTCTTGGAACGCTCGCGTACTGCAACGATGTCGCCGGGGCGGAGGATGGTGGAAGGAATGCTGCAAACCTCACCGTTGCGGGTGATGTGGCAGTGGCTTACCAGCTGGCGTGCGGCTGCCCTGGTGGGGGCGATGCCCATACGGAACACCATATTGTCGAGACGGCTCTCGAGCAACATAATGAGGTTCTCGCCGGTACGGCCTTTCATCCTTGCTGCCTTCTCGTACATAGAGCTGAACTGACGCTCCAGAAGACCGTAGGTATATTTAACTTTCTGCTTCTCAGCCAGCTGAATGCCGTACTCAGAAGTTTTTTTGCGCTTCTTGGCCAATCCGTGCTGTCCCGGAGGATAGTTCTTCTTGTCCAGATACTTGTCCGGTCCGTAGATCGGCTCACCAAATTTGCGGGCTATTTTGGTCTTAGGCCCTGTATATCTTGCCATAATACTGTTTCTTTTTAATGAAGATTAAACTTTACGACGACCTTTAGGGCGGCAACCGTTGTGCGGCAGAGGAGTAACGTCGATGATCTCGGTAACCTCGATGCCCTCGGTGTGGACGGTGCGGATAGCGGACTCACGGCCGGAGCCGGGACCCTTTACATAAGCCTTCACCTTGCGCAGACCCAGATCGTATGCAACCTTGGCTGCATCCTGGGCTGCCACCTGAGCTGCGTACGGAGTGTTCTTCTTGGAACCCCTGAAGCCCATCTTGCCTGCAGAAGACCAGCTGATTACCTGGCCTGTGCTATTGGTGATAGTAACGATTACATTGTTGAAAGTTGAAGAGACGTGAAGCTGTCCGTAAGCATCAACTTTAACAACTCTTTTCTTGTTTGTTGTTGTCTTTTTAGCCATAATTCAAGTCTCCTATTTAGTAGCTTTCTTCTTGTTAGCGACAGTTTTCTTGCGGCCCTTGCGGGTACGTGCATTGTTTTTGGTGCTCTGTCCGCGAACGGGAAGACCGACACGATGGCGGATGCCGCGATAGCAGCCGATATCCATCAGTCGTTTGATGTTCATCTGAACCGAAGAGCGAAGTTCGCCCTCGATTTTGTACTCCTCAGCAATCTTTCCACGGATTGCTGCGATCTGGTCGTCGTTCCAGTCCTTAACCTTGATGTTCTCGTCGATACCGAGTTCACCGAGGATCTTGGCGGAAGAACTGCGACCGATTCCGTAGATATAGGTCAAGCCTATAACTCCGCGCTTGTTTTTAGGTAAGTCAACTCCGGCTATACGTGCCATAATTTATATTACTTTATTGATTATTCGTTAAAAATTATGCTTGACGCATTTTGAATTTCGGATTCTTCTTGCAAATAACATACAAGCGGCCTTTACGCTTAACGATCTTGCAATCGTCACTACGCTTTTTGATGGAAGT
>JAFZYD010000007.1 GCA_017616475.1 Bacteroidales bacterium | reverse complement strand
TACGGCCCCTCCATCATTATGAACGACGACGGCACCATTGACGCCTGGTTTGCGTCGCCCGGCAGCCTTGTTCCCGGCAGTGGTATGGCCGATGTGTTCACCTGGCGCCGCTCTTCCGACGGCGGCCAGACCTGGAGCGCAGAGCAGGTGGTGCTCACCGGAAACGCCAAGCCCGCAGAGGATTGGTGGAGCGTTTGCGACCCGGGCGCGGCCCATTTCGACGGCTATTACTACATTGCATACACTTCCACTACCAACACATCTTCCAGCAGCGGCCTGCAGGGCCTCGAGAACAACTGTTACATTGCCCGCGGCACCAGTCCGAGCGGCCCGTGGGAGAAGTGGAACGGCACCGGCTGGGGCGGCAACCCCAAGCCGATAATCAAATACAGCGGCCCGTCCGGCAAATGGGGTATTGGCGAGCCCAGCATAGTTGTTAAGGACAACACTATATTCCTTTATTATACCTACGACGACGGCACGACCCCGCTCACCAAGGTGGCCACTGCCTCCCGCGACAACGCCAACTGGCCCGGCAGCCTCACCTTGCGCGGCACCGCTGTGGACAAGGCCTGGCTGGCGCTCACCCACGACGGCATCCCTGCAGACGAAGCCCTCGCCACCACCTACGACAGCTGCGACGTCAAATACGTAGAGGATTATGGCTTGTTCTACGCCTTCCACACCTCATGGCGCCTGACCGCGCTCAGCCGTCTCTCCGTGTGGACATCCACCGATGGCCTCACCTTCACTTACCTTGGCGATGTCACCGGCAACGTTATCAAGTACGCCCACAATATGGGCGTTAGCGGCGACGGGCTGGGCCACGTGAACTTGAGCAAGACGCAGTATGTGTCTTATGCCTACCGCCCTGTGGATCAGGAGCTCGGCCCCAACGGCCGATGGAGCACATATTGGAGCGTGCTCAACTATTAAGAAACATTATTTGTTAAACAACATATTTACTAACCAACACTTTATTATTAACCAAAATGAACAGGAAACTGATCTATCAAACTCCCAGAACCAAGGTAATTGGTGTTTCCTTGGAGAATGCTTGCTTGCAAGCAGCTTCTGACATTACTAACACTAACCCGAGCAACCCTATGCCTTGGGGCGAATAGGATTGAACGAAAAAACGAATGACTATGAAAAGAAATTTATTCGCAGCAATCCTGCTCGTAGCAGCAGTCGCTTATGCTTGTACAAGCACAGAGCAGCCGATGCCCGTTGAGAAGGGCTTCGCAAACGACGGCTCCATCGTAGCCAACCCCACCGCAACCATCGCAAACTTTGTTTACGATGCTCCCTCCACCAAGACTGTTCTCGAAATTGACGAGACTACAGGTGCAACTTTCACCTTCGCAAACGACGACATCTTGGGTGTATTCCCTTACAACCCTCTGCAGGGCGACCAGGTTCGCTTCACCGTTAAGGTGCAGACAGCTGATGCCTGCACATTCAACGGCAGCGGTTACGCTCTTGAGTCCGGCCAGAAGTATGCAGCTTACTATCCCGGCGATCTGGCAAATGCAGCTGCCGAGATGATGACCAAGATTCCCGTTAGCTATGCTGGCCAGTCACAGGCTGCTGTAGACGGTGAAACCTTTGACATCAGCGCAGCCGACTATCTGGTTGCCAACGGCATCGAGCCCGCAAGCGGCGTATGCGAGTTCAAGATGAGCCACCTCGGTACCCTCCTGGTTATGGACGTAATGCCTATGTCCAGCGGCACTTTCACAGAGCTCTCCCTGGTTGCAGACGAGAATCTCTTTACCGAGAGCGGTACTGTTGACCTGACTCAGGAAATTACCGTTCCTGATGACGGCACACCCGCACAGGGCATCGCAATTGCAAACCCCGTTAAGGTTAACAAACTCACCCTTGCTCTGGGCACTGAGGGCATCGAACTCGACGGCGAGCAGGCTTACCGTTTCTGCATGATGATTGCCCCCGTTGACCTCACCGGCAAATCTGCTAAGATTGTTCTCAAGGGCGTGGACGGTGCAGATGAGTACGAACTCGAAGCACCCCTCAATGCAAAGAACTACAAACAGGGCTACGCATACAATATTATAGCTGTAGTTTCAGAAGCAGTCGCAGAACCCGTCAACCTGAGTGCAAACGGCACCGCAAACTGCTACATCGTTAGTGAAGCAGGTGACTATTACTTCGACGCATCTGTTGCCGGTAACGGCGCTGCCGGTGTTGTAAACTTCCCTTCAGATTTCACTGGCGCTTATCCTGCAGCAAACACCTGTGCACTTTCTATTCCAGCAGATGCAACGATATGGGTTGTACTCAATCAGGGCAGCTGTATATCTGATGTCACATATAATGCAAGTGACAAGACCATATCCTTCAAAGCTTCCGGTGCTAAAGGAAATGCCAAAATCGCTCTTGATACCCCTGATGGCCCTGGCGCAGATCCTTATTGGACTTGGCATATCTGGTGTACAGATGAGCCTGGAACAGTCACTTACACCACAGGTAGTGGTAACTCTCTTACTGTTCAGGATCGTAACCTTGGCGCTATCACTAATGCTCCTAGTGAAAATCTTGAAGAAATGGCAGGTCTCTATTATCAGTTCGGTAATCCTATTGGTTATACAAGAGCAGAATTCGCAAATGGTAGAAACTGGGCTGATGGCAATATGGCAACAGCATTCCATAATCCTCAGCGACCGATGGCTGACAATGCCTATGCCTATTATTGGTTTACTCCATATGTATCAACATCATCGAATACGCTTTATAGTCTGCTCTGGACGAATGGAACAAATACCTATTATTTCCCGATGTCCCAGATTACTAAGACTATCTATGATCCTTGCCCTGCTGGGTATCAGGTTGCCCCGTCAGATATCTTTAATGCTTTCACAGAAACGTCAAACTATGATGGTGCATCTGCTGATAAGTATGGAATCTATGTAGCTGGAGATGTAGAGGGTGCTGCCTTCTTCCCTTATAACGGTTTTGTCAATCCTTATGGTGCAAGCAACAATTCTGTTCCCTATGGAGGTAGTGGTGACGCTACAATTGCTATGTGGACTTCTCGCCACAATGCCAGAAATGCTTCATGGTGCTACACTGGATACCATAGAACTGATGCAAGTGCTCATATGGGACTTGAGTATGAAGGTGGTAATCCCGGAAAGCCTGCCTTTGGCCAAGGCGTTCGTTGCGTAAAAGACAATTAATCCACTCACTCTCATAAAACACTAAGGGCGGCCGGCGGCCGCCCTTTTGTTTTATTGCTCGAGGAGGCTGACGAGGATGTAAATACAGAAAAAGAGGAGGGTGAAGAGGGCGGCGTAGCCGGCGAACATTATTCCGCGGGGGGCCATAAGGGCGAGGGTGACGACCAGCAGAAGGGCGCCGGCGGCAAGGATGTAGTGCTTGCGGGCAATCTTGCCCTTTACAGAGAACATCTTGATGCGGCTGACCATAAGCACGCACAGAATGGCGGCCAGAACCGGGATGGGCCAGGAGCTGTTGAGGAGCGCCAGAATGGCGCTGTCGGCCCCCGCGATGGCGCAAGTGTGCCCGTAGGCCACCGCGCTGGAGGCAATCATTGCGCTGGCCGGAGTCGCCAGACCGGAGAAATAACTGGCGTCGCTGTCTTCTGTATTGAAGCGGGCCAGGCGGATGGCGGCGAAAGCTACCATAAGCAGCGGCACGAAGGCGAGGGGAGAAGGTTCCCCTTCGCAGTTGATTTTGAAATACCAGGAGAACAACATAAGCGCCGGAGCCAGACCGAAGCTCACGATGTCCGCGAGCGAATCCAGCTCCTTGCCCATTGGCGAAACTGCGTTAAGCAAACGGGCAAGGGCGCCGTCGCACAAATCGAATACCGCCCCGGCCAGAATAAAACACCAGGCCTGCCAAAAATAGCCCCACAGGGCCAGTATGCAGGCGCAGGCGCCGCACAGCAGGTTAAGACAAGTTACAAGACTGGGGAGGTATTTCTTCATATATTATATATAGGTGGAGGGTTTCTAGTTAATGCCCATCTTTTTACGGATGTCCTTGGGGATGGCGTTCTTGTGCACCATAATATTTAGAGTTTTGTGGCGCACGAAAGAATCGGAAGCGTACCAGATGCCGTTATACTTGCCGGTCTCGCCCCAGGAATTCTTAACCATAAAGAACTTGTTGCCGTCCTGGTCCTTGGCAATGCCGTAGATGTGCATACCGTGGTCGTCCGTGGTGGTCTTGTTGTCGTAACCTTCCTGGCGAAGCTCCTGGGTAACAACAATTTCCGGAGCATCCTCGCGCATTTTGGCAAGCTGCTTGGCCTTTTCTTCCGGGGAGACGCCAACCCAGCGCTCCTGGTCGCTGCCGGCCTCTTCCACGCCGCTGAAATCGGGGTTTATGGCCAGACCGTTGCGGGTGAAGCCCGCCTCACTGACGTCGCTGCCCCAGGCAATGGTGTAACCCTTGTCAATGGCGTTGTACATAATGGCCATCATATCTTCCAGAGGCACATTGTAGCTCAAATCCCAGCGCCAGTTGTCCTCAACCTCAATTGCGAATTGGGTGTAGAACGGATGATGGGTGAACGAAGTGATGGAAACATAATCTTCCGGCTTGAGGCCCAGCGAAGCGGCGTAACTCTTGGGAGTGTACTTCTTGCCCTCGAACTCGAACTCCTCCGGGCAGGGGCCCAGATATGCATCCAGAATGCCCTGCAGAGCGCGTTTCCAAGCGGTGGAAAGCTTGCGGTTGGGCTTCTTTACAACAGCGTCCAGATAGCCCTTCATACCATCGCACAACTCGCCGTGGCGGTTGAGCTTCTCACCGTAGTTGAGCCCCTCCATAACTGCTTGGGGCACAATGCCGTAGTCCTGCCAAACGTGGAACACGTCCTCGCAGGAGCTGCCCTGTGCAAAGTTGAGCTTGCCGTCCAGGCGGATATATTTATCGGCCTTGTCGGCGTATGCCTTGCTGACCACGAACATCTCTGCCAAATCGGTCTCGGGACCGCCCATACGCATAATCTCCGACTCTATGAACGAGATGGCGGAATAGCACCAGCAAGTGCCGCTGCTGGCCTGGTTCTTTACCGGGGTGATGGGAATCTCCTTGACGGTGGTGAAAGTGTAATCTTTGGTTTTGAGTTCCTGACGCTGCTGCGCCATCAAAGCGGCAGACGAGAGCGCAACGCACGCGATAATTGCAATTAACTTCTTCATATCTAAATAATTATAATAATTTTTGCTGTAACACTAACCGCAGCAGATTGAGGGCATTGGATGCGAACCGCTGCATATTGACCTCGCGGCTGGCGGAGGCGCTGTCTATGCGGCGCGACACTACCTCTATTTCTTCTGACGAGTAGGGGTTGCGGTGCGCAACCGCAATCCAGCAGGTGCCCACCGGCTTGGCTTCGCTGCCGCCGTCCGGGCCTGCTATGCCGGTGGTAGCCACGGCATAATCGGTATCCAGCAGGATGGCAGCCCCGCGCGCCATTGCCTCCGCGCACTCGCGGCTCACCGCCCCGTGCTGCTCTATTACCTCTTCCGGCACGTTCAAAAGGTTTATTTTGACCTCGTTGGCATAGCTTGTGACGCTGCCCTTGTAATATGCGCTGCTGCCCGGCACGCTGGTTATAAGGTTCGAAACCAGGCCGCCGGTGCACGACTCTGCAACGCCGATTGTCTCCTGGTAGGCCGCCTGCGGCGGGGCCTGAAGCAGCCCCGGAATCACGCTCTGCAGCGTGTCGGCACCCTCACCATATATATTATTGCCCAGCAGGGTGTAAAGTTCCCTCACGGCGGCGTCCATCGCCTCCTTGCGCCCCGCCTCCTCCGCGCCGTAGCACGAGAGGCGCAGCCGCACTCCGTATATGGCGTTGGGCAGATAGGCCAGGTGCAGGAAATCGGGGAGGGCATCCTCCCACTTCTCTATCATTTTTGCCAGTACCGACTCCGCGATGCCGAAGGTGCAGATGGTGCGGTGCAGAATGTTGTCCAGCGCAAAATGGCCGCGGATGGCCGCCATAACGCTGTCCAGCGCCCCCAGCGTTTCGTAGGGCACGCCCGGCATAGAATACAGCACCGCCTTGTGTCCGAACTCGCTCTCCTTGAACACGAACTCCATTATGGGGGCCGTGCCCAGGTTGTTTACAATTACATTGGCAGTGTCCGGCACGTCCGCCTGGGCGCGGTTGGCGGGGAGCATCTCAATGCCGCGCTGGCTCAGGATGCGGGTTATTACCTCCAGCTGCTCTTCGCTGCGGCGCGTCTTTTTGGCCCCGCTCAGGGCCGCGAGCGCCTCTTTGGTGATATCGTCCTTGGTGGGGCCCAGGCCGCCGGTCACAATAACAATATCGCTGGAAAGCAGCAGCGCGCGCAGGTGGGAGATAATCTCGCTGCGGGCGTCACCGATAGACGAAATGCCCCTCACGCGCACCCCTATGGCGTTTAGCGCCCGGGCTATATGGGAGGAGTTGGTGTCCACAATCTGGCCAATAAGAATTTCGTCGCCAATTGCGCAAATGGAAGCCGTTTTCATTGCCTTGCCTTCTTTTTAAGATATCGTATTATGCGCTTTGCAAAGCGCGGGCCTTCGTATATAAAACCGGTGTAAACCTCTACCAGCGAGGCCCCTGCGTCCAGCATTGCGGCCGCCTGCTGCGGGCTCATAATGCCGCCGGAGGCGATAATGGGGAGCAGGCCGTTGCTCTTTTCGTGGATATATTTAACCATCTCCAGCGACTTTTCGAACAGGGGCGCGCCGCTCAGGCCCCCTTCGCCGCACGCCTCCACCTGCTTTTCCGGGGTCTTGAGACCGTCCCGGCTGTGGGTGGTGTTGGTGGCCACTATGCCATCTATGCCGTTTATTAGGCACAGATGTATTATCTCATCTATCTGTTCGCGGGTTATATCGGGCGAAACCTTGAGCAGGATGGGGCGGGAGTCCTCGCTGTAGCGGCGCACCTCCAGCACGGCGTCTATAATCTGGCTGAGCATATCGCCCACCTGCAACTGCTGCAAATCCTTCACATTGGGGCAGGAGACGTTCAACACAAAGAAATCTACAAAATCGTAGAGCAGCGACACGCAGCGCACATAATCTTTATAGGCCTCAGAGTTGGGCGTAGTGGTGTTTTTGGTGATGTTGGCCCCTACAATTATGCGGGGATTGTCCTTCTTGAGGTGGTTCAGAGCCGCCTTGACGCCCGTGTTGTTAATGCCCATCCGGTTGATTAGGGCGCGGTCCTTGGGCAGGCGGAACAAGCGTGGGGCGGGGTTGCCGCTCTGGGGCAGGGGCGTGAGCGATCCAATCTCAATAAAGCCGAAGCCCAGGCTGGCGAGGTCGTTGTAATACTCGCCGTTCTTGTCCAGACCGGCGCTGATGCCCACCGGATTGGGGAATTTGATGCCGAAAAGCTCCCTTTCCAGCGATTTGCTGCGCTTTTTACAGCAGAGGCGTATAAGGAACCGCGCCCCTGGTATGTACCGGGCAACGCGCAGCGCGCCCAGGGCAATCTTGTGTGCCTTCTCGGGATTGAACAAGAAAAGGAGAGGTCTTATCAGCAATTTGTACATATTAGTACAAATGTAGTAAATTTTATCTGACCTCGTAGGTGCCGTCCGTGTATAATATAGTTATTTGTGCGACCCGTTTTTGTGCTGTGCCGGCTATCTGGAGTGGTTTTACGCCATTCTCGGCGGGGTATTTGAGCGGCTTGGGCGATGCAACTTGCTCTGCCTTAGGCATTTGAGCCAGCTGCTCCGGCTGTGGGGCGGGGGAGGCTGTTTGAGGGGCATCTCTTTGGATGACAGGGGCCTCAGGAGCCTGAACGGGGGCTGAGGTACCGCGCATCGACATACCAAAAAGGTCAGGTTCACTGGTGTTTACATCGTTTTCTTCAAGTGATACATTAGGTTCCTGAAGATATTCCGGAGCAGGTTCGGGGTAGTTTTGCAGTTCCTGGGCGGCGGATGCGGCCTCCTGTCCGGCGGGGGCGGGGAAGTCCCGGTATGCCTTGCCGGTCCCCATAATCAACCAGTCGGGATTGATCTTGGGGAAGGCGACCAGCATCTTGCTTATGAATTCGAAACTCGGCTTGTTGCGACCAGAGAGGAGATGGGAGACTCCGGAACGCTGGACTCCGAGCTTGTCGGCAAATTGACTCGGAGAGAGCCCCTCCATTGCAAGGAAAAGTTTAAGTCTTTCTTCCATAGAATTTTTGTAAACACGCTTGTACAAATGTAGTAAACAAAAATGGCCCGTGCAAGTTAAGTTTGTAAATTACAATTGTGAATTACATTTGTTG
>JAFZYD010000001.1 GCA_017616475.1 Bacteroidales bacterium | reverse complement strand
GGCCCGATCCCTTCGGCCTTTCGGCCCATTCTTCGCGAATGTTATCAGCGGGTGGACTGTGCAGACCAACCAGAGCACGGCCAATGCGGCCAGCTACAAATCGAGCGACCTGCAGGTCGCCAAGGCCTCCGGCACCGCCACGAAATCCTTCACGATGGGGCACAAGATGGGGCTGCTGACAGCCGCCATTTCAACGGCCGCGACGTCGGTGGACAACGTGATTACGTACGACGGCAATTCGTGGAACGGTTCCACCTGGACATCCTCAACAAAGACTACGCTATCGTATTATATATCAAGGACATTCACGTCCACCAACAAGCCCTACGTCGCCAGCAACACGCTCTACTACATCGGGGAACCCAGCGCGAACAGCATCACCTTCACCACCTCGGCGACAGACTCTGGAACGACGCTTTACTACGCCTGGACGCTAGACAGCAGCTCATCGACGAGCACGGTGGTCGGCAGCGCGGGCAGTTACAAATCGCTGACGATCCCCGCGTATTCCGGGAAATCGTTCCGGCAGAAGATCTGGAATTTTTCCTATGCTGGCGCCGCCAAAACCTGGAAAGCGCCGCATACTGGGACGTATACAATGGAGGTCTGGGGTGCCCAAGGCGGGAACTATGCAGCTTCCGGCTATACCGCTTATGGCGGAAAGGGAGCTTATGTGAAGGGCAACATCAGCTTGACATCCGGCAACACTTTTTATGTATACGTTGGCCAGCAGCCTTCCGGCTATCAGGGCGGCTGGAACGGAGGCGGCACCAATATAGCGTCATTACCTTCTGGCGGTGGCGGCGCTACGGACATTTCCGTCAGCGATGGCGCCTGGAATGCCGCTAGTCACTTGTATTCCAGAATTATTGTGGCCGGCGGAGGAGGCGGGGGCGGAATGGAAGTCGCCTCATACGCATGGGGTGGCGGCGATGGCGGAGCCTGGGCCGGCGGTGACGGGCAAGGACAAGACCCTGGATATGGCGGACAATTGAATGCTGCTGGCGCGAATGGGACGGCACTTATGGACCCGACCCCAGCGTCCTTTGGCTCCGGCGGCTCCGGCGGTTGGGGCGCATCTGCGCCAAGCGAGCCCCTGGGTGCTGGTGGAGGCGGCTGGTATGGCGGCGGCTGCGCTGGTGGAGGCCAAACCAACGGCGGCGGGGGCGGCGGATCATCCTATGCCTGGACGACCACGTCGAACCTGCACACTTATTATCCGTCTTCTTCCTATAAACCCAGCACCTCCTTCTATCTCACGGGAGTTTCCGTCACCGGCGGTAGCCGAAGCGGTCACGGCACCGCCAAGATTACCTACACCAACCCGTAGGATCTCATTCGTCCCGGCCTGAGCGCGGAAATCACAATAGATTGTAGATTTCCGCGTTCCACGAATAAATCCGAGCGATTTTTTCTGCCAAAATCACAGTTTATTGTGATTTTGGCTTGTTTTTATTCTCTTTTGTCCTATATTTGCACTGAAAACCACAATATACTGGGAATTATGAACGCAATTGGCGAGATAATTAAATCCCGAAGAAAGGAATTCGGCTTAACACAAGCCAGTCTTGCAAAGCTGTCCAAGATTGGAGTAAATACGCTTACCCAGATTGAGCGCGGCGAGGGGAATCCCACCGTCAAGGTTCTGGAAAGGGTTCTTCGGACGTTAGGCATGCAATTGACGGCAACGGTAATTGAGTTATGAGGAAAGGCAAAGTATTCATGAACGGCATCCTGGCGGGGACGATTTCCGAGGAGATCGGCAAAGGTTATACTTTTGAGTATGACAAGGATTACTTCGACAATCCGTCCCGGCCGGCAATAAGCCTTACGATGCCGAAGAAACAACAGGTCTATAAATCGCAGCACCTGTTCCCGTTCTTTGCAAACATGCTTTCAGAGGGATCAAACAGGGCTGTTCAGGCACAGTATCATCGGGTCGATATCCAAGACGATTTTGGTATTCTTCTCTCCACGGCAAGTGTTGACGCGCCGGGAGCAATCACCGTAATACGCGACGACAATGATTGACATTCATGTTTGCCCAAGCACGTTGGAAGAAGGGTTTAAGACTTTTTCTCCTCATGCAAAGAAGTATTTCCTGGGTGGTAAGACGGTATCTCCTATCTTGCCTTATGCGTCTTTGTCCTCCGGGGAGGGATTAGTTGAAAACAAAGGGCATCTCTCCCTGTCCGGCGCACAGGAGAAATACGCCGCAGTCATTGATGGCGGCGTATTCCGCCTTACTGAAAAAGAAGAAAGAGGAACATACATCTTGAAACCGAGATTGACCGCTTTCGAGAATCGGGAGTTTTGTCCTGCCAACGAGAATTTAACCATGCAGATTGCCTCGCAAGTGTATGGAATCCAGACAGCCGAAAATGCAGTATGCTTCACGGAGAATGGGGAGCAGGTATATGTGACGAAGAGATATGATGTCAAGACTGACGGGAGCCGTCTTCAGCAGGAAGACTTTGCCTCGCTTGCGGGCATTACAAAAGACACGCACGGCGGCAACTACAAATACACGGCTCTGGATTATGTGGGCCTTGCTGAAATCATCAAAAAATACATCCCTGCCTGGCCAATAGAACTCGTAAGGTATTTTGATTTAATTCTTTTCAACTTCGTCTTTGCCAACGGCGACGCGCATGTTAAGAATTTTTCCGTCCTTCAAACCTCGCAGGGAGACTACCGCCTAACCCCGGCCTATGATCTTGTGAACACCTTGCTCCACATTCCGGGCGGGCACATCTTTGCATTAGAAAAAGGGTTGTATCCGGGCTGGAAGAAGGAGTTTGGCGTGTCCGGGGCCGACTTTCAAACTTTCGGGGAAATGATCGGACTGGACAAAACGATTGTAAAGAATGAAATAGACCGATTCTGCGCCGACTACGCCGAAACGGAAAGACTCATCGGCAACTCCTTCCTCTCCGACAAACTGAAAGAGGATTACAGCGTGATTTATCATACAAGAATCAACTCTTTCCTTAAGTGCCGATAGGGGTTTAATATGCTCTGTCTCCACTGAACCTCCTCTACGGACTTCAGTTGACCCCGACTGCGCGGGCCATCGTTGTTACCCGGCGGTGATTCGTTTTCTGGAGGCAGAATGGGCCGTCGGGGCGGCTGGAAGGGAGTTTCGCGGCGTGGCCGCTGGGGCTGGGCAGCACGGCGCCGTTACCCGATTGTGACCCCACCCGGCCGAAGGCCCGATCCCTTCGACCTTTCGGCCCATTCTTCGCGAACTTGTCGGCCGGGTGGACGGTGGCGAACGATCAGCAGACGGCGAGCGCTTACAAAGGCAGCGACCTGCAACTAGGCATGGTCACGGCGGGGGCGACGCCCACGGTCACGATGACGCACAAGATGGGGCTGG
>JAFZYD010000034.1 GCA_017616475.1 Bacteroidales bacterium | reverse complement strand
GGCGGTGAGCTTCGTAAAGGCCAAACTCAACTCTGCAAAATGGTTTGTGGAGGCCATCAAGCAGCGCCAGAAGACCCTCCAGAACACTATGAACGCCATAGTGTCGTTCCAGTACGAATACTTCATAGACGGCGACGAGACCAAACTCAAACCGATGGTGCTCAAGAACATAGCCGACAGCACCGGGTTGGACATTTCTACCATCTCCCGCGTGGTCAACTGCAAATATGTCCAGACCCACTTCGGCATCTATCCGCTCAAGTACTTCTTCTCCGAGGGTCTGGTGACCAAATCTGGAGAAGAAGCATCTACCCGCGAAATCAAGGCCATCCTTACGGAGAGCATAGAGAACGAGGACAAGCACAAGCCTATGACCGACGAACAGCTGGTGGATTTGCTCTCGGCCAAGGGTTATAACGTGGCCCGCCGCACCGTGGCCAAATACCGCGAGCAGCTCAGGATACCCATCGCCCGTCTGCGCAAGGAGATCTGACCTTAGCGCCTGCCGTACACCTCTTCGCAGAAACTGTAGAACTTGTCACCCCCCACGATAATGTGGTCTATGAGGGTGATGCCCAGCACTGATGCCGCCTTGCGCAGCTCTTCGGTATGCAGGAGGTCCATCTTGCCCGGTTTGGGATTTCCGCCGGGGTGGTTGTGGACCAGGATGATGCCGCTGGCAAGTTTCTCTACAGCCCTTTTTATTACGATTTTGACGTCGAAGGTGGTGGAGAATGTGCCGCCGCTGCTTATGCGCTCCTTGGCGATGATGCGGTTGGACCGGTTCAGGAACAGCGCCCAGCACTCCTCGTGGTCGAGATGTGATATCAGCGGACTGATAATCTCCAGTGCGCTGCGGGCGTCGTAGATTATGCGGTCGCGGTCCTTGCCCGCAATCAGGCTGCGCCGGCCGGCCTCGAAGGCTGCCAGCAGCGTCACCGCTTTGGCGTCGCCGACCCCTGCGGTGGCGGTCAGGCGGTCAAGGGAATAATTGGCCAAGTTGTGCAGGGAATTCCCCGCTCCCTGCAGCAACTCCCTGGCAATGTCCAGGGCACTTTTTGCACGGCTGCCTGTTCGCAGCAGAATTGCCAGCAATTCCGCATCGGTCAGCGCTGCACTTCCCCGCGCGAGCATCTTCTCTCTCGGCCGGTCCTCCTCTCTCCAGTTTTTGATGCTGAATCCATTCATAAGTGTGTGTATAAAAAAACAAACTCCCCAAATTTGGAGAGTTTGTTTCAAAATTCGAGGTTAAATCCTCAAATTATGCCATTTTGTTGATATGAAGTGCTATACCGCTTTTCAAATTCGCAGCTTTGTTTTTGTGAATGACGTTTGTTTTTGCAAGTTTGTCAATCATTGCGAATACCTTGGGAGCCATTTGCTCTGCGGCTGCCTTGTCTGTAGTGTTGCGGATAGCCTTGATGGCGTTCCTTGTAGTGCGTGCATAATACTTGTTATGCAATCTGCGTTTCTCACTCTGACGGAAACGCTTGTCTGCTGATGCGTGATTTGCCATTACTTTAATATTTTATATTTGGTAGTGGGTAGGAGAATCGAACTCCTCTTCCAAGAATGAAAATCTTGTGTCCTACCGATAGACGAACCCACCAGGTCCCAAAATTGGGAGTGCAAAGGTATGTAAAATTTGGATATAAGCAAATTTAATTTACTCTTCCGGTGCAGGATTGTTCCATTCGAAGGAGTAAAGCATCGCCTCTACCTGGCGCAGATAGTTGCGCTTGTCGTACTTAGGGGCATATACAAAGGCATCTATGGTGATTATTTCGCTGCCGTCCCGGCTCAGGAAAGAATGCGACACGAAGGGGCCTCCCATAAAGTCGTTGTATGCCTCCCAGAGTCCGCGCATCTCCACGATGCTGCGTCCCTGACAGTCTAATGTGCGGCTGCCGGGGAAGATGTCTGGGTTGAGAATCATATAACTGTTCTCCATAGTGCAGGGGATATGCTCTTTGGTAATCTCGTTGCGTTTGGCCGCCAGCGCTTCCGGCGTAAGAGATGCCTCTCCCTGATAGGGATACTTCCACATCAGGATGCTCTGGTTGGTGTAGGTGGTCTCGTAGGACACCCATACGAAATTGTCGGTGGCCTTCTTCACCGTGTAGCCGCTGGGGAATACCGGGCTGCCGCCGAATATCTTGCCGACTGTCTTACTGAGGTCGTGATTTTCAAAAGCCTTGATGTTGCTGATGACCCGGCTGCGCTCCGTGTTCTCCAGGGTTGCGAGAATCTTGTCGCCCTTCTTTTCGACTACCGCCGCCGCGGCCGCACCGTCGGGAGCCTGGATGTTGATGACCACCTGGGGCGTTGCCCATACATCGTTGAATACAGTATAAGTGCTCTCAGTGTACTTCTTGTCGGTGGCAAAAACTATTATGTTGCGGTGCACGCGGAACAGTTTGGTGAAAGCCTGCTCGGGTACGTTGAACAGATCGTACATAGGTTCCACCTGGGGCAGATAGGGCACTTCGTTGCTCAGCAGGGCACGCAGGGTAGTGCCTGGCTCGCCCTCCCATTCGGACTTGGAGCATACCACCGCAACTTCGCCGGCCTTGCCGCTGATGGAGGGGAGTATTTCGCCGCCGGAGTTCTTGCAGCCGGCCGCCAGGGCCAGCACCAGCGTCAGAATCAGTATTAATCTTGAGAATTTCATATCGTGTCTATTTGAATAAACTTCTTATATCGTTGCCGAAGGCCAGCACCATCAG
>JAFZYD010000033.1 GCA_017616475.1 Bacteroidales bacterium | reverse complement strand
TCAACCGCTCCACGCACTATTTGCGCGGACTGTTGCGACCATATTTTCCCATTACAAGAAACGGAATCGGCGGTGTCGGCAGTGTCATAGAAGACACCAGAATACATTTATGGGCCCCCTGGTGCAGGGTATTTATGCGGTCTCCGCAGCCAGCCGTATATCCCGTTCAAGAGATATGCAAATATAAGAAAAATGATTCTTTCATTTTCTTTATCTTTGCAACATAATTCTTTCGGTGATGCTGAAGAAACTATTCTGCCTGGTCGTTGCGGCGGTGCTGCTGGCGCCGGCGCCGGTGTTCGCCCAGAACAACGTGCAGCGGTATGTCAACGAGACGCTCAAGACCGACCCGCTTTGGAAGAACGCGGCGGTGGCCATTTTGGCGGTGGACGGGCGCGGGCGGACGGTCGCCCAGTGGAACCCGGACCTGCCGCTGCTCTCCGCTTCTACAATGAAGACCGTCACCACCGGCGCGGCCCTCACCGCGCTGGGCACCGATTTCCGGTTCGAGACAAAAATTGCCGTGGCCGGGAGAGTCGATGAAGACGGCATTCTCCACGGCGACCTTTATATTATTGGCGGCGGAGACCCTACGCTCGGTTCCAAATCGGGCCTGGCGGAGGATATTACTGCAGTTTTTGCGAAATGGACGGCGGCGGTCAAGGCTGCCGGAATTACCGCTGTGGACGGCAATATAAAGGGCGATGCGGGAATTTTTGGCGGCGACGTGGTGCAGGAAAACTGGTGCTGGATTGACCTGGGCGCCGACTACGGCAGCGGCCCGGGCGGCCTTTCGTTCTGCGAAAACCTGTCTTTCTACAGAGTGGAACCGGGTGCGGAAGAGGGCGCGCCGCTGGCCATAACCCCCGTGGAAGCGGTCTATTCCGAGATGAACGTGGCGAGCCAGGCCGTCACCGGTGCCCCAAAGACGGGAAACAAGGTCAACTACTTTGCAAGCGACCTCTCCCCCGTGGGCCGTTTCACCGGCACATATGCGATAGACCGCAAAACCGATACGATCGCGGTATCCAACAAGTTCCCCGCGCTCACCTGCGCGGAGGCGTTCTGCAGGTATCTGGAAGGGGAGGGGATCCCGGCCGCCGGCGTCGCTCTGGGCGCAGCGCCGGACAGTGCGGCCCTGCTGGTCACCTCATATTCCCCTTCGCTTCTCTCCATCTGTCGCGAGACCAATACTAAGAGCAACAATTTCTTTGCAGAGACCATCTTCCTTACGATGGGGCGGCTGCTGACCGACGATGTTTCTTACACTACGACGCCCCCAGCGGTGGAGAGATACATTGCCGATATGGGGTGCAACACCACCGGCCTGCGCCAGGACGACGGCAGCGGGCTTAGCCGTATGAACTACGTCACGCCCCGATTTTTCTGCAATTTTTACCGAATAATGCAAAAGAGCGATATCTTTGCCCAGTACTTGTCCACCTTCCCCACGCCCGGCGGCGACGGAACCCTCCGGTATGTGCTGGCCAAGGAGCCCGAAAGCCTTCGCAGCCGCATCCACTGCAAGAGCGGCTCTATGACGGCGGTGAAGTGCTATGCCGGCTACGTGGAGACGGCGGGCGGCGAACAGCTCTGCTTTGCAATAATGGTGAACAATTACGATTGCCCAACGCGCGAGATGCAGCCCAAGATAGAGGGCTTTCTCAAGCAGCTGGCGCTATATGAAAGACAATAATTATAGAATAAAGATATGCTGACATTTTCCAAGAAGGCGCTTGCAATGCCTTATTCCCCCATCAGAAAGCTTATTCCCCTGAGCGACGAAACCGCAAAGCGCGGCATCAAGATTTATCGCCTTAATATGGGCCAGCCCGACCTTGACTCGCCGGAAGTGGCGCTGGAGGCCGTCCGCAAGAATAAACTTTCCATAATTAGCTATCCCAACTCGCTGGGCGATTTGCCTCTTCGTGAGGGTATGGTGGGCTATTACAAAGGCATCGGCATTGACGTGGAAACGAAGGACATTATAGTGACCCACGGCGGCAGCGAGGCAATCCAGATTTCTATCGAAGCCATCTGCGACCCGGGCGACGAGATTATTGTGTTCGAGCCGTTCTACACCAACTACAACACCTTCTCCATCCAGTTCGATGCCAAGCTGGTGCCCATCACCACCCATATTGAGGACGGCTTTGCCCTGCCCCCTATGAGCGAAGTGGAAAAGGTCATCACCCCCAAGACCAAGGCGATACTTATTTGCAACCCCGCCAACCCGACTGGCAAGCTCTACTCCGAGGAGGATGTACGGCAGCTTTGCAGCATCGCAAAAAAGCACGGCCTGTTTATTATTGCAGACGAAGTTTACCGCGAGTTCTGCTACACCGACAAGCCGCATTTCTCGTTTATGCAGGTGCCCGATATGGACGACAATATCATCCTTATCGACTCTGTGTCCAAGCGCTATAGTATGTGCGGCGCCCGCGTGGGATTTATAGTTTCCCGCAACAAGGAGTTTATGCCGCTCGTGCTCAAGTATGCCCAGGCGCGCCTTTGCTGCAGCAAGTGGGGGCAGATTGCCTCGCTGGCGGCGCTGGATACTCCGCAGGAATATTTCGACGGCGTCAAGAAAGAATATCTCAAACGCCGCCAGATTCTGGTGGACGGCTTGAATAAGATAGAGGGGGTAGTGTGCCCTATGCCTCTGGGCGCTTTCTACGCGGCGGTTCAGCTTCCTGTGGACGACGCAGAGAAGTTCTGCCGCTGGCTGCTGGAAGAATTCAACTATAACAACCAGACGGTTATGTTCGCCCCGATGGCCGGTTTCTATGTTACCAAGGGTCTCGGCGTGAACCAGGCGCGCTTTGCATACGTGCTCAAAGAAGAGGACCTGCGTGCCGCGCTGGTATGCCTGGAAAAGGCGCTCAAAGAGTACCCCGGCCGCACAATCTAAACCGTTATGAAACACAATCTGTTGGACGAGACGCTGGTGCGGCGGATATTCGCCGACAGCGGCCTGCCTCGCGTAGGCAAGGCCACCATACGCGAAATTAAGAAGCTTTCCGACACTCTGGAAACGGCCAGCGGCGTCCACTTTATCCATATGGAGATGGGCAACCCGGGCCTGCCCGCCGCCCAAGTGGGCATCGATGCCCAAATCGAGGCACTGCGAAAGGGCGTGCCTGCCAATTACCCCGATATAGACGGCATCCCGCCACTGCGCGAGGAGGCATCGCGGTTCATCAAGAACTTCATAGATATTGACATTGCACCGGAGAACTGCCTGGCCACAGTAGGCTCTATGCAGGCGGCCTTCGTGTCGTTTATGATTGCCAGCCGCACCAACGCCTCCAAAACCACCACGCTCTTTATAGACCCTTGCTTCCCGGTGCACAAGTTCCAGAACAAGGTGCTGGGCATCCCGGTGGAGTCGTTCGACATCTACGATTACCGCGGCGAAAAGCTGCGCGGCAAATTGGAGGAGCTTTTCTCCAGGGGCTACATCCACAGCTTGCTATACGCCAACCCTAACAACCCCGCGTGGGTATGCCTCACAGAAGACGAGCTGAAAATTATAGGGGAGGTGGCCCGCAAATACGACGTTATAGTAATTGAAGATCTGGCCTATTTCGGGATGGACTTCCGCAAAGACTACGGCCACCCCGGCGAGCCCCCCTACCAGCCAAGCGTGGGTAAATATGCCGACGATTATATCTTGCTGATATCCAGCTCCAAAGCCTTCAGCTACGCCGGCGAACGCATAGCAATTCTCGCTATGAGCGACCATCTGGCCGCGCGCAAGTATCCCGATTTGAAGCGGGTCTATTCGTCTGACGTGTTCCGCAACGCGGTGGTGTACGGTGGCCTGCATCCCCTCTCCAGCGGCACTTCCCACACGGCGCAATATGCGCTTGCGGCGCTGTTCAAGGCGGCCAGCGACGGCACCTATAACTTCCGGGACGAGGTTATTGAATACGGCCGGAAGGCGCGCACAATGAATGACGCCTTCCTGGCGGCCGGGTTTGAGATAACCTACGACAAGGATCTGGACGAGGATGTGGCCGACGGCTTCTATTTTACCTACGGCTACCCCGGAATGACCGGTGCCGATCTGCTTGAGGAGATGCTATATTACGGTATATCTGCCATAAGCCTGGACACCTGCGGCAGCACCCGTCAGGGTATACGCGCCTGCACTTCGCTTATAGCAAAAGAGGATATCCCCGAGCTTGCGCGCAGGTTACTCCTCTTCCACGAAGATCATCCTCTGAATTAGAAATATTTAACCTCTTTGCCTTCGAGGGCCGTGAGCAGGTTGTTGGCCATTCGGCTGGCGCCGAAGCGGAACAACTCCTTGTTGAGCCATTCTTTGCCCAGCACGGTGTCCACAATGCCGTAGTAGAGCGAAGCGTCTTCTGCGCTGGACACGCCGCCGGCGGGCTTGAAACCGATTTTGATGCCGGTGGCAATGAAATAGGCCTTGATGCATTCGCACATAACATATGCTGCCTCGGGGGTGGCGGAAACGCCAATCTTACCCGTTGAGGTCTTAATGAAATCGGCACCCGCTTCCATAGCCAGGAAAGATGCGGTGGCCATATCCTCGTAGGTTGCCAGCGCGCCGGTCTCCAGAATAACCTTGAGATGGACGTTGGGGTTTACGGAGGCGATGGCCTGCTTGATGTCGGATATCTCCTTTGCGGCGTCGTCGAACCGGCCGTCGCAGAAAGAATTGTGGGCCAGCACTATGTCGATTTCGTCTGCGCCGTCTTTCACGGCAGCCACGCACTCGGCAATTTTAACAGCCAGGAAGGTCTGCGAAGCGGGGAAACCGCCGCCCACCGCCGTAATGTGTATCTCCTTGCTGTAGCGGGCGTCGGCCACGCTCTTGGCCAGGTTCGGATATACGCATATTGATGCTGGCTTGGGATAGTCGGGGTATTCGTTGTTGAAGGTGTTGACCTTTTCCGTCATAGCGGCAATTTTGGTGGGGGTGTCGCTCACCGTCAGGGAGGTGAGGTCAATCATACCCAGCGCCGCGCGCCATACCTCTTTGTTCTGCCATTTGGCCGCGTTTTGTTTCACGGCTGCGACCTTGGCGTCGATGTCGGCAGGTTTGTAAGAATACTTTTCAAAAAAATCCATATCAGTTATATTAGTTTGTTTACTTGAGAATACCTTCGGCGTTATCTTTTGCCACCGAATCTACCGCTTCCTTGCGCCTTTTGCGCACAACCGCGGTGGAATCGCCCCTGGCAGCCTCCCGCGCCATCCGCCTGAGAATCTTGGCCTCGCGCTTTTTGAGAATCTGGTCCGTCTTGTCCAGAATCTCGGCCATATCGCGGGAATTCTCCAGATAATAATCTATAGAAGCCAGATACTGATCTGCCGTGTAGCCATAGGAGCGCAGCAGCGGCTTATACACCGCGCAGGTGTCGGTGAACCGCTTCATATCGCGGTCGGCGCTCATATATTGGTCCATCAGGAACATATCGGCGCATATGGCCGCCATCTTATTCTTGGGAATGATGCCCTTCTTGGTGCAGCCGCAGGTGCAAACCGCCAGGCAGAGCAAAAATATGATTCCGATTTTTTTCATAAAAGCAAATGTAGCTATCTTTGTGACAATAAACAAAGCGATATGTCATTAAAAGTTCTTGTTGTGGGCAGCGGCGGCCGTGAGCACGCCATTGCGTGGAAAATTTCCCAAAGCGACAATCTCGCCGCCCTGTTTTGCCTGCCGGGCAATCCCGGCACTGCATCCATAGCCACCAACATCCCTGGCAGCGTGGGCGATTTTGAAGCTATTGCGGCGGCTGTGGAGGCGAACTGCATCGATATGGTGGTAGTCGGGCCGGAGAATCCGCTGGTGGGCGGGCTAACCGATTTTTTGCGCAGCCGCTTCCCGGGCTTGATGATTATAGGCCCTTCAAAAACAGGCGCGCAGCTGGAAGGCAGCAAGGAGTTTGCCAAAGATTTTATGGCGCGCCACGGCATCCCCACCGCGGCATATCGCGCTTTTACCGCAGCCACTCTGCCTGCCGCGTGCGAGTTCCTCAAGACCCTGCAGCCGCCCTATGTGCTTAAGGCAGACGGGCTTGCAGCGGGCAAGGGGGTTGTTATACTGGACAATTACGACGCCGCCTGCTCAGAGTTGGAGGCAATGTTCTCCGGCAAGTTCGGCGAGGCCTCCAGCAAGGTCGTCATAGAGCAGTTCCTCAAAGGGATAGAGGTCTCCGTGTTCGTGCTGACCGACGGAAGTGATTATCTTATTCTGCCCGAGGCCAAAGATTACAAGCGGATAGGTGAGGGCGACACCGGCCTCAACACAGGCGGAATGGGGGCGGTTTCTCCCGTGCCGTTTGCCGACGCCGCCTTTATGGGCAAGGTAGAAGAGCGCATAATAAAGCCCACCGTGGCCGGCCTGGCTGCGGACGGGATTGATTATAAGGGCTTTATCTTTATCGGCCTTATGAACTGCGGCGGTGACCCGTACGTCATTGAATATAATGTGCGTATGGGCGACCCCGAAACAGAATCGGTTATGACCCGCATAGACAGCGACCTGCTCGCGCACCTGGAAGCTGCGGCAAAAGGCACCCTGGCCGGAGAAGCAATAAAGGTAAGCGGCAAGTCGGCCGTTACCGTGGTTATAGTTTCGGGCGGCTATCCGGAAAAATACAAATCTCTATATCCGATACACGGCCTGGAGGTGGCCCGCAGCCGTTCCGTGAACATTTTTCATATGGGCACCAAAGACTCCAGCGAAGGGGTGGTGAGCTCCGGCGGCCGCGTGCTGGCGGTTACCGCAAACGGCTCCGATATGGCACGCGCGGCGGAGAAGGCCTACAAGGCGGTGGCCGACATCGATTTCAAGGACTGCTACCACCGCGGCGACATAACCAAGGACCTCGAGAAATACCTGTAGCGGATGAAGCGTCGCTTTGACATACGCAAATATGTGTTCGTGCTGGCCGGCGTCACCGCCCTTATGTACGTCCTGTCCACCTTCATCTTCTGCAAGGCGCAGATTACGTTCGTGTCGGTGCTGCTCGGGCTGCTTCTGGTGGCTGCAAACGCTATGATTGTGTACGCCACGGTAGACTTTTTTGCGGTCGGGTTCAACCACGCCGCGCCGCTGGTGTTCGCGGCCCTGGCGCTCAGTTTCCCCTCCGTGGCGCTTTACGATGTGTCACACTGGTATGCATTGCCGGTCAATCTGGCTCTCTATATAGCGGCCCGGTTCTACGGCGGCGAGGTGAGCAACGATATGGCCTTTTTCTATAACGTGCTGCTGGGAGTCGCCGCCATAATGGTCCCTCCGATAGCCTGGGTGGCGGTGTTTATGCTGATAATGAACTTCTTTATGTCGCCGGACAAGGCGCGGTTCATAGTTATTTCCATTGTCGGCTTCCTGCTGCCGCCGGTGTGCTACCTCTCATATAAGTTCGCGGCCTCCGACCCCAGGGAAATTATGCCTGCAGTGCGCGGTTGGCTGGGGAGCCTGGTTTCGGTTTCGGTGGGCTTCGGCGCCACCCCGGCATCCAGGGTTATGAAGATTGTCACCTTCCTGGTGTGCTTTGCAGTGGCCCTGGTGGCGTTCTTCCGCCGCAACGCAGAATACAGCGTGTCCCATTCGCACGTTATGATAATGGTGTTCTCTTACTGCGCGCTTATAGTGCTGCTGCTGTCGCTGTTCTGCTACGGCACCCTCACTATGAACACAATGCTAATAATGGTGCCGGTGTCCATTGTCTTCTACGACTATATGGTGCACGGCGCTTCAGACCGCGCCTGCCGCATAGCCATCGCTTTCCTGGCGCTGGCAATTCTGTTGGAATACGCATTCGTCGCGGTCAAGTAATTCACATTCGATGTAGGGCGGGAAATGCCTGCGCGCATAGGAGAGCATATAGCCTTTCCACAGCGAAGGGTACAATTGCGCCATCTCCAGCGGGAACCGGTTTGCCATAAAGGTAATGTCATCGTCTGTAAAAGTTTCGGGCTCAGTAAGATACCACATCCTGGCCCCTTTGTGCGTAAGGCCGGGCGGCTCGGGCCTAACCTTTTTTATCAAAGCCGTCAGCCGGGTGCGGTCCAAGGTGCCGGTGCGCAACTCTATGCCGCACTGCGCCAGTTTCTTGTACAACTGGCGGTTGCTGAGCCTCACGCCCTTGATGTAGAGGCTCTCCAGGGACATACGAATAATTTCGCCGTAGGCGTTTATATCTACTCCATAGCGCTCCTTGTAGAATACTTCGGCAGAATCGTCCTTCATCAAAATCTCCATAAGCATTAAGAATGAGTCTTCTTTTACCAAAGATAGCAAAAAAAGACCGTCCGCGCAAAACGTGCGGACGGCCTTCTTTTTGGCGCAGAATGGCTTAAAGCTCGTCGAAATCTACGTCTGAATAATTGCTTGCACCCTGATTATCAGGTGCATCAGGAGCTTGGCGCTCTGCATAAGGGCGAGCCTCGGTAACCGGGCAGCGCTCTTTGATATAGTCGATAACCTCCTGCAGACCTTCGCTGAATTTTTCAAAATCCTCCTTGTAAAGGAAAATTTTGTGTTTGTCATAGACATACTTCCCGTCTCTCTCAATCTTGCGTTTGCTTTCTGTGATTGTGAGATAATAATCGTTGCCCTTGGTGGCCTTCACGTCGAAGAAATAGGTACGTTTGCCGGCCCTGACAGGCTTGGAATAAACGTCATCGCTGTTGCGCTCCTGACTCTTTGCGTTTTCGTAATCTTCAAAATACATAGCGATCTTTTTTAAAATTCTCCTAACAAAGGTAATTTATTTCTCCATAAAACCTATCTTTGTACAAAATATTTATCGCATTTATGCTTAATCGTCGGTTAATCCGCATCAAGGTCTTTAAAGTTCTTTATGCAGCTGAAGCATCCCAGGCGGCTTCTGCGTCGGGTGCAGAGAAGGAACTGCTGCTGTCTTGCTCCAAAACTCTGGACTTGTATTATTTTTTGTTGAACATCGTTCCCGCGCTCAAAAAAGTGGCCGAGGCCAAGATTGAGGCGGGCAAAAACAAATTCAACCCCACCGAGAGCGACCTTACCGCCAGCACCCGTTTCGTGGACAACCGCTTCATAGCTATGCTGGAGGCGGACGGCAATTTCACCGAAATATGCCGCAAGAAAGGGCTCGGCTGGGCGGAGTACGATGTCTTCATCAAAAAGCTGTACGCCAGCGTGGTGGCTTCCGATTATTATCAAGAGTATATGTCCACTGCAGAAGATTCCCTGGAGGCGGACTGCAAGTTCATAAGCCGCATCTACGAGGAAGAGCTGGAAGACAACGAGATGCTCTGGGACATTCTGGAGGAGACCTCCGTTTATTGGGTGGACGACCTCAATTATGTGCTCAATGTTATTATCCGTGATGCGGCGGCATCTGCATCGGGCGGCCGTTTGCCGGCGCACGAGGTCTTTCTTAAAGACGACGACTGCGACTTTGCCAAGGATTTGCTGCGGGCCAGCCTCTGCAATTTTGACAAATACCTCAAGGTGGTGCAGGAGAGCGTCCCCAACTGGGATCCGGACCGCATTGTGCGCACCGACGCGGCGCTGGTGGTGATGGGCATTGCAGAGGCGGTAACTTTCCCCTCCATCCCCGTCAAAGTAACCATCAACGAATATGTAGAGATATCCAAATATTACAGCACCCCCAACAGCCACACCTTTGTGAACGGCCTTCTGGACGTGATTCTGCGCAGGATGCAGGAGAGCGGCGAGGTTGTCAAGCAGGGGCGCGGCCTGTACGAGGGTAAATAGCAACCAAATATTATTAAGATATGAATTTTCTGACTTTCCTTATGGCGCAACCGGCACCGGCCGACGGCGCAACAGCCCAGACCGGCAGTTCCTGGTCTTTTATGTTGATGATAGTCCTGCTCTTCTTGGTGATGTGGCTCTTTATGATACGTCCCCAGCAGAAGAAGCAGAAAGAGATGGACAAGTTCCGCAAGGAGCTCAAGAAGGGCGACAAGGTCGTTACAATAGGCGGCATCTACGGCACCGTGAATGAAATCCGCGACAATACCGTGGATATCGAAATCAGCAAGGGTGTCAACATCAGGGTGGACAAAGCTTCCCTGGTGAAAGATTTCAGCGACGCCCAGCAAGCCTAAAGCCCACTCCCCGATATGTCCGCAGCCCGTCGTGCCAGAGTCCTGAACAAGCTCGGGAACGAGTGGATGGTGCTTTTGTCTTCACTCATCCTGGCGTTCTCCGTGTGGTTCATTCACGGTATGTCCCTGAAGTATATGGTCCCTATGAAATTCAAGGTGACCATCGATACCGATTTGGAGGGATATGCGGGTGAATCGGCCAGCGACGACGTGCTGGTGCTGCGCGCGACCGGCACCGGTTTCAAGATAGTTGGGCTGCGGCGATCCGCCAACGTGGCCCGCAGCGTCCGCCTCAAGGTGCCCGGCAGCAAAGTGCAGCGCGTCTCCGGCGAAACCAACGTGTTCGAGGTGGCCACCCGCGACCTCACGGAAGAGCTATATCAGGCACTGGGCAACGGCATCACCATCAATTCTTTTGATACCGAGCGGCTTACGTTCCGTCTCACCCCCCGCATCCACAAGAAGGTGCCGGTGGTAATACAGCAGGACATTAGTTGCAAGAGCCAGTATATGATTGCCTCCGACATAGCCCTCAGGCCCGATTCGGTGGCGGTCTACGGCGATGTGTCAATCTTGGACAACATCAGCCAGGTGGAGACGGAGAAGGTCACATTTACCGGTGCAGACGCTCCGCTGGACGGCAAGGTCCGCATAAAGCCGGTGCGTGGCGCGGAACTTTCCGCCACCGAAACGGAATATCATATAGACGTGGTCCGCTACATAGAAATCACCAGCGAGGTGGAATTCACCCTGGTTGGCAAGCCGGCCGGCGTCAATATGATGATTATTCCCTCTTCCGGCACGGTGCGCTACCGTGTGCCCTATGCGCTGGCGGAGGGGGCTTCGCAGGAGAATCCCCCCGTGTTCGTGGTGTATTACCGCGATTTTGCCGCCTCCCGTTCCGGGATGGTGGTCCCCACGCTCTATCGCGCTCCGGCGCAGATGATTTCTTACGAACTTGAACCTGCCGCGGTGGAGTGTGCGGTGCTGGAACTGTAATGGACAAAAAGATTATAGCTTGCACCGGCGGCATAGGCAGCGGCAAAAGCGCAGTTGTGGCGGCTTTTGCCGCGCTTGGCATCCCCACCTACGATTGCGACAGCCGCACCAAGGCCCTTTACCGCAAAGACAAGACCCTGGCCGGCAAAATTGCGAAGCTTCTGGGGCGCGAAGTGCTGGCGGCCGACGGCACCCTGGACACCCGCGCAATGGCGGCCAAGGTGTTCGGCGACCGCTCCCTGCTGCTCAAGTTGGAGGCAATAGTGCATCCTGCGGTGGCACAAGATTTCAAACGGTGGGCGCAGCGGTGCGACTCCGACATTGTGATGCTGGAATCGGCCATTTTGCTGGAAAAGCCTTTTTTTGATAATTTTGCCGATTGCGTGATTGCCGTGTCGGTCCCGGAAAGTGTTCGCATTGAGCGGGTTATGCGCCGTGACGGGCTTTCGCGCGCCCAGGTGCAGCAGCGTCTCGCCGCCCAGTGGACCGACGCGCAGCGCGAGGCCAAGGCCAATTTGGTGCTGACAACCGACGACGCCCACGCTATGCTGCCGCAGATACTGGAACTGATAGAACAATTGAAACAAAACAAATAGAATAGAACTATGGCAATAGATCTTAAAAAAGTACTCTCAATCTCGGGTCAACCGGGTCTTTTTGAGTATATCGCACAGGGCCGCAACGGCTTTATTGTAGAGGCAATGGCCACCAAGCAGCGCAGCAGCGTGCCCACCACCGCCAAGGTCACCACTCTGGCCGATGTCAGCATCTATGCCGACGACGGCGAGGTGGAGCTCCGCACCGTGCTGGAAAAGATGCGCGATATGCTGGGCAGCGAGGTAGCAATGAGCAGCAAGTCCAATCCGGAAGAAATAAAGGCCTTCTTTGAAAAGGCGCTCCCGGGCTACGACCGCGACCGTTTCTACGTGTCCCATATGAAGAAAGTGCTGGACTGGTACAACAATCTGGCACAGTTCGGTTCCCTCGAATTCCTGGACGACGAAGAGGAGAAGGCAGAGGAAGAGAAGAAAGGGGAATAGGCCTTGAAGGTTCAGCTTATAACCCTGGGCTGTTCCAAGAACAGAGTCGATTCTGAGCATCTGCTGTCTCAGATTGCCGCCGCCGGCATCTCCATCGCACCCGAAGAGGCCCCTCTGGATGCCTCCGGTGCCGATGTGGTAATCCTCAACACCTGCGGATTCATTGCCGACGCCAAGCAGGAGTCGGTAGATGCCATAATGCACGCTGTGCGCGCAAAAAACGAGGGCGTCATAAAGCGCATCTACGTGTTCGGCTGCCTTTCCCAGCGTTACAACAAAGAGCTCAAGGAGGAGATTCCGGAGGTGGACGGCTTTTTTGGCGCGGACGACCGAAAATCGCTGCTGCAGGCCCTCGGCGTGCAGTATTCTCCCGCGCTGGAGTTGCGCCGCCACCTTACCACGCCGCCCCATTACGCCTACCTGAAGATTTCGGAGGGGTGCGACCGTTCCTGTGCCTACTGCGCAATCCCGGGCATCCGCGGGCGCCACGTATCGGTAGATATGGAGGCTCTCTTTGACGAGGCCTCCGCACTGGCCGCGGGGGGCGTCAAGGAGCTCATCGTCATAGCCCAGGACACCACCTACTACGGTCTGGACCTCTATAAAAAACGGATGATAGCGCCGCTTCTGGAGCGTCTGAGCCAGGTGAACGGCATTGAATGGATACGGTTGCACTACAGCTATCCCGAGGCCTTTCCGGACGATTTGCTGGACGTTATGGCGGCGAATCCCAAAATTTGCAAATACATCGATATTCCGCTGCAGCACTGCAACAAAAAGGTGCTGGGCCTGATGCGCCGCCCCAGCGACGATGCCACGATGCGCGCCCTGGTAGAGAAGTTTCGCACCCGCGTGCCGGGTGTGGCGCTGCGCACCACTATGATAGTGGGCCATCCGGGCGAAACGGAGCGCGAATTCAAGGAACTGCTCGCCTTTGTGCAAGACGCCCGCTTCGAGAGGCTGGGGGCCTTCACCTACAGCGA
Source organism: Bacteroidales bacterium (assembly GCA_017616475.1). Taxonomy (GTDB): domain Bacteria; phylum Bacteroidota; class Bacteroidia; order Bacteroidales; family UBA932; genus Equibacterium. Next base: position 5,065 of record JAFZYD010000033.1, on the reverse strand, counting down.
GGAGGAGGGGACTTTCGGCGCCATCAACTATAAGGACACTGTGCCGCAGCGCGTCAAACAGGAGCGCTACGACCGCCTTATGGAGCTGCAGAGCGGCATCTCCCTGGCCTACAACACCTCCCGCATCGGCACCGCCGAGCGGGTGATTGTAGATTCATTTGAAGAGGGCAACCTCTTCTGCCGCACCTCCAAAGAGTCGCCGGAGGTGGACGGGCAGGTGATAATCCCCCTCAAGGCGGCCCCGGCCGGCATCGCGGGCAACTTTATAAATGTGAAAATAACCGACGCGGACTACTACGATTTGTCCGCCCAAATACTTTGATACTATGTTTTTAGAAGGACAAACAGCTTTGATAACCGGCGCGGCCCGCGGAATTGGCAAGGCCATCGCCCTCAAATTCGCATCGGAAGGTGCAAACATCGCTTTCTGCGACATCGTAATTGACGATAATGCCCTCGCCACCAAGGCGGAGCTGGAAGCATTCGGAGTTAAGGTCCTGGCCATCCAGAGCGACGTTTCGGACTTTGAACAGGCCGCGGACGTAGTTAAGCAGACCGTGGATACTTTTGGCGGCATCGACATTCTGGTGAACAACGCCGGCATCACCCGCGACGGCCTGCTGGTGCGTATGGACGAAAAAGCATGGGACGACGTGCTCCGCATCAACCTCAAGAGCGTCTACAATTACTGCCACGCCGCCGTTCCGGCAATGATGAAGGCCCGCAAAGGGTGCATAATCAACGTCGCTTCTGTAGCCGGCCTGCGCGGCAACCCGGGCCAGTGCAACTATTCCGCATCCAAGGGGGCCATAGTGGCCTTCACCCGCACCCTGGCCAAGGAGGTCGGCCCGCGCAATATCCGCGTGAACGCCATCGCCCCGGGCTTCATCCTCACCGATATGACCAAAAAACTCCCGGAGGAGATGCTCAAGCAGTGGGTGGACAACATCCCCCTGCGCCGCGGTGGCACCCCGGAAGACATCGCGAATGTCTGCTGCTTCCTGGCCAGTGAACTGGCATCGTACGTCTCCGGACAGGTTATCACTATAGACGGCGCAATGACCGTATAGAGGCATCTGCAGCCCCAGTTTATGCCATTTTGTCGCATCTGCCCCCTTTGGCAGATAATTTGCCGTGAAACTGTTCGCGACTAAAAAGAGAAAACGATGAAAAAGAATAAAAAAGACAACATAGAGGAACCGGAAGAGGTTCGTATGCCGGAAAATAACGCTGCAGGGGCAGAGCAGCCTGCGGCAGAGGCTTCTGATGAAAAGGCTGCGGAAGACCCGCTGGCCGATGCTTTGCGCCGTGCCGTGGAGGCGGAAGATAAATACCTGCGCCTGGCTGCTGAGTTCGACAACTACCGCCGCCGCACCGCCAAGGAAAAGTTGGATTTGGTTAAATCTGCCGGCGAGGATATCCTCAAGGGCATTCTTCCCGTTCTGGACGATTGCGAACGCGCCATCAAGCAGCTGGAGGCCACCGAAGCCAGTACCTTCGAGAAAGAGGGTACCGGCCTCATCTACAACAAGTTGCGCTCATATATGAAGAGTTGCGGCCTGGAAGAGATGGAGGTAGTGGGGCAGGATTTCGACACCGACTTTTGCGAGGCGGTGGCGCAGATTCCCGTGGAGGATCCCGCACAGAAGGGCAAGGTAATCGAGGTCATCCAAAAAGGCTACACCTTGAACGGCAAGGTTGTCAGATTCGCTAAAGTCGTAATCGGACAATAAGGAGGCGACAATAAAATGGCAGAAAAAAGAGATTATTACGAGGTCCTGGGCGTAGAACGCACTGCGACCGAAGAAGAAATAAAGAAGGCCTACCGCAAAAAGGCCATCCAATATCACCCGGACAAAAATCCCGGTGACAAGGAGGCGGAAGAAAAGTTCAAGGAGGCTGCCGAGGCCTACGACGTGCTTGGCAATGCAGACAAGCGCGCCCGTTACGACCGTTACGGACACGCTGGCGTGAGCGGCGCGGCCGGCGGCGGTGCGGGCGGATTCTCTATGGAAGATATCTTCTCGCAGTTCGGCGATATTTTCGGCGACGCCTTCGGCGGGGCCTTTTCCGGCTTCGGGTTCGGCGGCCGCAGCGGCGGCGTGCGTCGCGTGCAGCGCGGTACCGACATCCGCATCCGGGTAAAACTCGGCCTCAAGGATATAGTCCACGGCGTAGAGAAGACGGTCAAAATAAATAAGTTAGTGCAGTGCCCCGACTGTCGCGGGCGCGGCGCAGCCAGCGAGGCAGATGTAAAGACCTGCCCCGAGTGCAACGGCACCGGAGTGGTTACCCGCGTCAAGAACACCATTCTGGGCGCTATGCAAACCACTTCCCCCTGCTCCCGCTGCGGCGGCGAAGGCAAGATAATAACCAACCCCTGCAAGAAGTGCAGCGGCAGCGGTCTTGTAAAGCAGGCAGAAGAAATAACCTTCAAGATTCCCAAGGGCGTTGCAGAAGGTATGCAGCTCACCATCCAGGGCAAGGGCAACGCTGCCAAGGCGGGCGGCATCCCCGGCGACCTGCTTGTGGTAATAGAAGAGGAAAAGAGCGCCGAACTGGAGCGTGACGGCAACGACCTCATCTACTCCCTGTTCATTTCGGTGGCCGACGCCATAAACGGCTGCGAAGCGCAGATTCCGTCGGTGGACGGTATGCTCAAGATAAAGATTGAGCCCGGCACCCAGCCCGGCAAGACGTTGCGCCTGCGCGGCAAGGGCATTCCGGACGTGAACGGCTACGGCACCGGCGACCTGCTGGTTGTGGTCCAGGTCTGGATCCCCAAGAAGATATCCAAAGAAGAGAAGGAAATGGTGGAAAAGTTGGGCGCCAGCGATAATTTCAAGGCCAAGCCCACCACCGAAGAGCGCAGTTTCTTCAACCGCATAAGAAATATGTTCAAATAGAGATGAAGCGCTTGTTCTCCGTTTTGCTGCTGCTCGCCTTCTGCGTCACCTCTTTTGCGCAGAACCAGGGTTACGGCTATCCGATGGACCTCAAGCCGGTCTCTTTTTCCAGTACCTACGGAGAATTGCGTCGCAACCATTTCCACGCCGGCCTGGACTGGCGCACCGGCGGCCACAATGGAGAGCCGCTGAAGGCCATCAAGGCTGGCTACGTGTGTCGCATATCCGTTTCTCCTGTTGGTTACGGCAACGCGTTGTATATCCAGCATCCGGACGGGACGATGTCGGTGTACGGTCATATGGACCATTTCCGCAGCGACATCGCCGCCCGCGTGCGTCAGGAGCAATACAAAAACAAAAGCTGGCGCGTCTATTTTGAGCTGGAGCCGCATGAGTTCCCGTTGGAGAAAGGGGAGGTGTTCGGTTATTCTGGCAACACCGGTTCTTCCGGCGGCCCCCACCTCCATATGGAAATCCGCACGGACGGCGACAACCTGCCGCTTAACTACCTGGCCAGCGGCGTCTACAAGATAGAAGACCATAAAAGCCCGGTAATCAACAAGGTAGGGTTCTATGCCTTCGAAGATTCCACCTCCATACCGCAGGTGCGCCGCATCCAGATGATTTCCAACCCCGACAAATTCAAGGGGACGGTGGAGGTCAGCGACAAGTTCTATATCGCGATTGATGCGGTAGATTATATGGAGGGAACAACCGGCCGCCTGGCCGTGGAGCGCTACACTGTTATGCTGGACGGCGAAAAGGTGTTCGAATTCAAAGTGGGCGACGTGCCCTACAGCGACGGCAAATATTTCGCCTGCCTGGTGCAGCAAGGGGAAAGCGGCCGCGACCTGCTCAAGACATGGTGCGTGCCCAACAACGGCCTGACCTATAAAATACAGTCGGTAAACGACGGCATAATATCTCTCGAAGACGGCGATGTCCACACCTTGAAGATTGTGGTTGCGGACTGCTTCGGCAACGCATCTTCCTGCAGTTTCAAGATTCATAAGGATTCCTCCATCAAAGTGTACGACCCGGCCGATATGACCGGCTTGTTCGCGGCGCTGTGGTACGCCCCCACAATCTATTCCCGCGACGGAATGACAATGAAAATAGAGCCCGCGTCGCTCAACGCCTCCGCCTACCTCAAGTGCGAGAAAGTGGGTAAGGAGTCGCCCGCGATGGGCGTTTATTCCGACATCTGGCATCTGGGCGAAGAAGATATCCACCTGCAGAAGCGCATCAGGGTGCGATTCGACACCGGCCGTGTGCCGGAAGAGCTGAGGGACAAGGCATATATCGTGCAGAAAGATGCCAAGGGCGGCACCTCCTATGCCGGCAATGACCCGGTGGAGGGCGGCATCGAGGCCTCCTGTCGCTTCGGTACCTATTATGTATCGGTCGACACAATCGCCCCCAGGCTCTGGCCGCGGGTGGAGGACGGCGCAACCCTCCCCGCAAACGGCCGTTTTTCGGTAGAGGCGGTGGACGATGAGTCGGGCGTGTCAACCTTCGAGGCGCTTTGGGACGGCGAGTGGATTCTTTCGCAGCTGCATAACGGCCGCATACAGTTCTACCCGGACGGCAGCCATCAGACAGGGCAGATGCACACCGTTGAGGTTACCGCTGCCGACCACTGCGGTAACTCTACCCAAATCATTTTTGATGTAAAGTATTAGCATCAAATTTTTTGCGTCCAAATTTGGCGTAATAAAAATTATTTCTATCTTTGCAGTCCCAAAATAAAGCAACCTCTTGCGAAAAGGGCTTTCAAGCCGCAATGTTGCAGTTAATTAAGAAAGAAATGGATTTACTTAAAGTAGCTCAGGACGCATTGGCACAGGAGCCTAAGGAGTTCCCCAACTTCAAGGCTGGTGACACCGTTACCGTCACTTATGTGATCAAAGAAGAGAACAAAGAGCGTCAGCAGAAATTCCGTGGCGTTGTTATTCAGCGTCGTGGTGCAGGTATGACACAGACTTTCACTGTCCGCAAGATATCCAACGGCGTAGGTGTAGAGAGAATATTCCCCCTCGCTTCTCCGTTCATCGATTCTATCGAGGTCAACAAGGTCGGCAAGGTGCGTCGCGCACGCATTTTCTACCTCCGCAACCTCACCGGCAAGAAAGCCCGCATCAAAGAGAAAAAGTACAACG
>JAFZYD010000032.1 GCA_017616475.1 Bacteroidales bacterium | reverse complement strand
TCGAAGAGCAAACGGTTGCATCCGGCTCCAACCTGCTGGACGCCTTGGACGGCGACCTTTACGATATGACCTTCGTCACCGATGCGGCAGACAGTTTTGACTTGGAGATACGCGGCGCGAAGATTCGCTACGATGCCGCATCGCGCACCATTTATTCGGAGGGGCCCGTTGTAGGCGGCAAGGTTGAAAGTCTTGGCAGCGCATCCCTGCGCCTCGCGGACGGCACTTTGACGCTGCGCATTCTGGTGGACCGCACCAGCCTGGAGATATTTGCCGACGGCGGCGAAACGGTCATAACCTCCAACTTTATGCCCGAGCCGGACAATCATACATATGCACTTATCCCAGCGACGCAGATCCATCTTCTGCACGCAGAAATCAATACCTTGAAATCATCCTGGTAATTCTTATCTTTACGGAGAAATACCGATTCGATTATGAAAACCAATTGCAAATATGCGCTGCTGGTGCCTACGAGCATGGGGCTGAGGTTATGTCCCGACGCCGGGCAGCCGGTGGCGGCATCCGATACATTCCGTCTGCAGGCGACCAGCGCCGAGACCAACGTAGCCAGCGTTGTGTCCTATCTGGGGATGCCGGTCAAGGTGCTCACCAACTTTGTTGCGGGCAGTCCTTTTGCAGCGTTCATTAAGCAATCGCTGCGCTCGCGCGGGATGGACTTCGAGGGGCCCGACGTGCAGCAGGGCGGCCCGTGGGGCTATCGACACCAAATCAATGTGGCCGACAGCGGATTCGGCAGCCGCGGCCCGCGGGTTTGGAACGACCGTGCCGGCGAAGTAGGGCGAACGCTTAACTCCGCCGATTTCGATTTGGAGCGCATATTCGGCGCCGAGGGGGTGCAGATAGTGCACCTTTCGGGGTTGGTTGCGGCGCTGAGCCCCGCCACCGGGAAGTTCTGCCTGGACATTGTGCGCTGCGCCAAGAAGCATGGCACGCTGGTAAGCTTCGATTTGAACCACCGCGTCTCCTTCTGGGAGGGCCGCGAGGCGGAACTGCGCGCCATCTTTACGGAGATATGCTCGCAAGCCGATATTTTGATAGGCAACGAAGAGGACTTCCAGCTGGCGCTGGGCATAGAGGGCCCCGCCGCAGGCGGAGAAGGTCTGGCGGGTAAGATGGACTCCTTCAAGGAGATGATAGCCCACGTTGCTGAGCGCTTCCCGCAGGTTGAGGTGTTCGCCACAACGCTGCGCGAGGTAATTTTTGCAGGGGAGCACAATTGGGGCGCGCTGCTGCGTTGCGGCGGCGATTGGTTCACGGCCGAACCCCGCCGCATACAGGTGCTGGACCGCATAGGCGGCGGCGACGGATTTGCCGGAGGCCTGCTCTACGGCTTGCTGAGGGGATGGAATCCGGAGAAATGCCTGCAGTTCGCCTGGGCTTCCGGGGCGCTGGCGGTGACCTTCCTCACCGATTACGCGCAGCCGGCCGACGAGACGCAGATTTGGAGCATCTGGAGCGGCAACGCCCGTGTACTCAGGTAGTTACTATCCGTTTGTAAACGTTTAGAAACGTTTTTATATGCTTTTTTACGCCAGAGGTTCCGAGACGGAAGTGCTTTCGCAGGAAGATGTCCGCGAGGCGCTTTGCGGAGTGTTCGAGACTCTCGGCAGCAAGCGCCGGGTGCTGGCCGTTCCGCCCGATTTTACCCGGTTCAACTCGCTGGGCGGCGAAATTACCGCCATCGCAAACGACTATTACGGCGACACCCTCACCGACATACTGCCGGCGCTGGGCACTCACAGCCCTATGACGGAGCCGCAGATGGACGCGATGTTCCCCGGCGTGCCTCGCGGCAAATTCCGGGTGCACGACTGGCGCGGCGGTATAGAAGATGTGGGAGAAGTCCCCGCAGATTATATCCGCGAGGTGTCCGAGGGGAAGGTTGAGTACTCCATCAAGGCTCAGGTGAACCGTCTGCTGCTGGACCCCGGGTTCGATTTGATACTCTCCATAGGCCAGGTGGTACCGCACGAGGTGGTCGGTATGGCCAACCACGCCAAGAACATCTTCGTGGGGGTCGGCGGCGTCGATTTCATAAACAAGAGCCACTATCTGGGGGCCAGCTACGGTATGGAGCGCCTTATGGGACGTGCCGGAGGGCCGGTCCGCGCAGCGCTGGAGTATGCCAGAACGCGTTTTATCGGCCAGCTGCCCATCATCTATATCCTCACCGTCAGGGCTTCGGAAAACGGCCGTATGGTCACCAAAGGCCTCTTCGTGGGGGACGATTTCGAGTGTTTCGAAAAGGCGGTGTCGCTGTCGCGCAAGGTTAATTTCGTGCAGCTGGACCGAGAGATACAAAAATGCGTGGTATATCTCGATCCGGCGGAATTCAAAAGCACCTGGCTGGGCAACAAGGCCATCTACCGTACCCGAATGGCGTTGGCGGACGACGCGCAGCTGCTGATTCTGGCGCCGGCACTGTGTGAGTTTGGCGAAGATGCGGCAATGGACGCCCTCATCCGCAGGTTCGGCTATCGCGGCACCCCGCATACCCTGGCCGCAGTGGCTTCGGAGGCCGATTTGCGCTCAAACCTGGGCGCCGCGGCCCATCTGATTCACGGCAGCAGCGAGGGCCGGTTCAACATAACTTACGCCCCCGGTCATCTGACAAAAGAAGAAATAGAGTCCGTCGGCTTCAACTATGCTGAACTGGCACCGCTTCTGGAGCGCTACCGGCCGGGTGAACTGCGCGACGGCTGGAACACTATGCCCGACGGCGAAGAGATTTATTTCATTTCCAACCCCGCCCTGGGCTTGTGGGCATACAAAGAGAGATTCAAAGATTAACACTATATGGCAAAGAAATCTGACATAGGTTTGATAGGCCTCGCCGTGATGGGCGAGAACCTGGTCCTGAATATGGAGAGCAAAGGGTTCCGCGTGAGCGTATTCAACCGCACCGTGGCACGCGTAGACCACTTTATGCAAGGCCGCGGCGCCGGCAAGAACATCTTCGGCGCCCACGATCTGGAAGAATTCATCGACTCGCTGGAAAAGCCTCGCAAGGTCTTTTTGATGATTAAGGCGGGCGCGGCAGTAGATGAATTCATCGACAAGCTCATCCCGCTTCTGGAGCCGGGCGACGTTATTATTGACGGCGGCAACACCCATTTCCCCGACACCGCCCGCAGGCGCGAGTATGTAGAGAGCAAGGGGCTGCTGTATATCGGCACCGGCGTCTCCGGCGGAGAGGAAGGAGCTTTGAAAGGGCCTTCTCTGATGCCGGGCGGTTCTGCGGCAGCCTG
>JAFZYD010000031.1 GCA_017616475.1 Bacteroidales bacterium | reverse complement strand
CCCTGAGGGGAGGGTTGGGAGGGGGTCATATATAGGGCCTAAAGGCCAAAAAAGCCAGGCAGCGCCTGGCTTTTTTGAGCCTTTCACGGGACTCGAACCCGCGACCTGCTCATTACGAATGAGCTGCTCTACCGACTGAGCTAAAAAGGCTTTAGAGGGTGCAAATATATACCTATTTTACATATTTGTCAATAGCTTGGGCAATACCCTCGCCGCGCAGGTTGCGCTCGAGAATGGTGCCGTCGGGACCGATGAGGATAATCTGGGGGATGCCCTGCACGCCGTAGGTGTCGGTTGCGGAGCGGTCTGCGACGTAAATCACGGGATATTTGATGCCCAGATTTTCGACAGCCTTGAGACCCTTTTCCTTCTCGTCCCAAACATTGATACCCAGCACCTGAACGCCTTTCTTTGCATAGTCCTTGTCGATTGCCACAAGATTGGGAATCTCGCGGCGGCAGGGACCGCACCAGGAAGCCCAGAAGTCGATGAGCACATACTTGCCCTTGCCGGCAAAATCGCTCAAGGCGAGCGGTGAACCGGCAGCGTCCTCGCCGGCAATCTCCTTGAACGGCTTGCCTGCGCAGGTCTCGTCCACAGCCTGGAGGGCCGTGCGTGCAGCCTGCACGCGCTCGTTGTTCACAATGAAATCTGCAGCGCCGTCAAGATACTCGTCCAGCTCGGCGGGAGACTCCATTTCGTGGAGAATGTTGGAGAGGGCGTAGAGGCCAACGCCGTTGGTTTTGTTGGCCTTGAACGCGTCGGTGATGGCAGCGATGAAGCTCTCTTCGTCCGTGGCTTTGCCCATAGCCTCGTTGAGGGCGTTGAAGCACTCGGTGAGGCGGCCGGCGGTAACCTCTGCGGAATCGAGGTCGACGGCAATCTTGCGGCACTCGGGCACGAACGCAACGCGCTGCGCGCCGGGCTTGTCAAGGGTAATCATAGCCAGGGCGGTGGTGTCTATATCGCCTTTGAAAGCGAACTTGCCGCCCACAATCATAGCGGTGTCGGTCTTGCCGGTGAACATATTCACCATAAGCGCAACCGCGTCCTTGAGGTCGTCGGTGGGAGTCACCGAACCTTGGACGCTATAAGTATTGCTGCCGCAGGAAATGGCTGCGGCGGCAATAAGAATCAGAGTGAAAATTTTTCTCATAAGATAACTGATAATCGTTTACCAAGCCAGAGCGCTGGCGCCAAGAATTGCTGCGTCGGACTCTTTGAGGGCCGAAGGAATCACAGCCACCTTGCCCTTCCAGATGGGGAGCAGGTTGGCTTCCATAGCCTCCTTGATGGGCTTGAATATGAATTCGCCGGCGCGGGCAAGGCCGCCGAACACCACGATGGCTTCGGGGGCGCTGAACGCCACGAAATCGGCAAACTGACGGCCCAGGATGGTGCCAGTGAAGTTGAACACGTCCAGCGCCAGCTGGTCGCCTTTGACGGCAGCCTCGTAGACATCTTTGGAGGTGATCTCGTCAACATCCTTGAGGATGCTGTCTTCGTATTTGCCGCTCGAGAGCCACTCGCGGGCAGTGCGGGCAACACCTATTGCAGATGCGTATGCCTCCAGGCATCCGAGCTTGCCGCAGCCGCACTGACGGCCGTTGTAGCGAACCACGTTGGTGTGGCCAAGCTCACCTGCAAAACCGTCGTGGCCGTAAACCAGCTCACCATTTATGATGATGCCGCTGCCCACGCCGGTGCCCAGGGTAATCATAATGAAGTTCTTCATACCCAGGGCGGCGCCGTATTTCATCTCGCCCATAGCGGCGGCGTTGGCGTCGTTGGTGAGGGTCACGGGAACGCCAAGACGGCCTTCCATATATTTCTTCAAAGGCACAGCACCGTTCTTTGCCCAGGGCAAGTTGGGAGCGAATGCAATTTCGCCGGTGTAGTAGTTGCCGTTGGGGGCGCCGATTCCGACGCCTTGCAGCTGGTCCATTCCGACGCCTTTAGCAAGATCTTTGATGGCGTCGCACACCGAATCCATAAACTTTTTGCCTTCGTCGGCACCGTACTTGGAAGTGATGACGGTCTGGGCAATGATGTCGCCGCGACGGTCCACGATGCCTATCTTGGTGGTCTGGCCACCAATGTCAACGCCCGCTACGTAAGGTTTGTCCATATTCGCTGCCATACTACTCTACAGGGATGTCTTTGTTAACGTTCTTGTGGCCGGAGAGGGCGTAGAACAACAGGTAGCACAGGCAGGCTACAATGAGCCAGTAGCTGGGAATGGAACCGACCTTGTCGGCCAGCAGATTCTGCAGGAACGGGATAATGCCGCCGCCGCAAACCAGGGTCATAAAGATACCGGAAGCAGCTGCAGTATATTTGCCGAGGCCCTCGGTAGAGAGGTTGAAGATGGAACCCCACATAACGGAGGTGCAGAGACCGCAGAGTGTCAGGAAGCCGAGGCTCCAGGGCACGGTGTATTTGCCAATGGTGAGGGTCTTGCTCTCGGGGATGTACATAGCCAGAAGAAGGAAGATGATGGCTACCAGGGAGGTGGTCACGAGCATCTTCTTGCTGGAAACCTTGCCGCCGATGGCACTGCCGGTAAGACGGCCAATCAGCATGCAGAACCAATAAGCACCAATGAATGTACCGGCAATAGCGGGACCTACGTTGGCCAGGCCGGAGAAGTGGATGTTGGCGGTGTTGGGAATACCGACCTCAATACCTACATAGAAGAAGATGGCGATGGCGCCAAGCACGAAGTGACGGAAGCTCAGAGGGCTGTGCTTGTCTTTCTGGGCAGTGCCTGCCAGGCGGGCTGCCTTCTCTTCTGCAGTTTCCATATGCGGCTCGGGAATCTTGGTGAAGAGAATCACCAGAAATGCGAGGGCGAAGATGGCCATTGCAATAATCATCACGGGAGCTGCCTTGGCAACGGTAGCGTTCTCGATGGAACCGCCCACCAGCCAACCTACCAGGATGGGAGCGATGGTGCCGCCGATGGAGTTGCAGCTGCCGCCCATCTGGATGAGCTGGTTACCCCTGTTGCCGCCGCCGCCGAGGGTGTTGAGCATCGGGTTCACCACGATGTTGAGCATACACATAGAGAAACCTGCCACGAATGCGCCCAGCACATATACGAAGAAGCTCTCTGCATAGCCGGAAAGGAACTGGATGGCAACGCCCACCAGACCCACGATTACGGCTGCCAGGGCGGTGAATTTATAGCCCTTGCGGCGAAGAATGATGCCGGCGGGAATACCCATACAAGCGTATGCGATAAAGTTTGCAAGAGTACCGAGCTGGCTGAGAGCCTTGCTGGCGCCAAATTGATTGGTAACTACCACGCCCATAGAACCTGCGAGGTTGGTGACGAATGCGATCATAAAGAAGAGGGCAAACATCACGATGATTGCGGGGGTGAAGTTCTGTTTTTTAGTTTCTGTCATAGCGTTATTTGTTTATAAATAATAATTGATTCCAGGAATGCCGGGAAAATTCCCCCTAAGTTAAGAAAAGTTTTCCAATTTGTGAATAAACAGGCCGCTGCGCAGCTTGGGCTCGAACCAGGTGGTCTTGGGGGGCATAATGTTGCCGGTGTCGGCAATGTTTATAAGCTGGTCCATAGAGACAGGGTAGAGGGCGAAGGCCACGGCCATCTCGCCGCTGTCCACCCGCTTCTTGAGCTCTTCCAGGCCGCGGATGCCGCCCACGAAGTCGATGCGCTTGTCGGTGCGCAAATCTTTGATGCCCAGAATCTTGTCCAGCACCAGGTTGGAGAGTACGGTCACGTCCAACACCCCTATGGGGTCGGCGTCGTTGTAGGTGCCCGGCTTCGCGGTGAGCGAATACCACACCCCTTCCAGATACATAGAGAAGTTGTGGAGACGGTCCGGACGGTAGGGCACGGTGGAAGGGCAGTGGCAGGGGAGTTCACATTCGCATACCCCTCCGTCCAAAGTGCAATCGCAACGGCACTCCACCTCGAACGACTCCTGCAAGGCCTCTATGAACTGCTTGGCACTCAGGCCGTTGAGGTCCTTAACCACTCGGTTGTAGTCCATAATGTGCAGCTCGCTCTGGGGGAAGGCGACCGCCATAAAATAGTTGTATTCCTCGTCGCCGCGGTGGGCAGGGTTCTGTTCGCGCTTCTCCACCCCGATGCGGACGCTGGCGGCGGTGCGGTGATGGCCGTCCGCGATGTACATTGCGTCGATGCCTTCAAAAGCGGCGGTGATGGCGGCGATGGTGTCGTCGTCGTCAATCACCCAGAGTGTGTGGCCAATGCCGTCTTCTGCCACGAAATCATATTCCGGGGAGCCGGCTATGGTGCGCTTGATAATGTCCGCCAGGACGGCGTTGTCGCGGAAGGCCAGGAACACCGGCTCCACGTTGGCGTTCTGGTCGCGGAAGTGGCGCATACGGTCGTCCTCCTTCTCCTTGCGGGTGAGCTCGTGCTTCTTTATGGCGCCGGAAAGGTAGTCGTCTACATAGGCGCACAGCACAAAGCCATACTGGGTGCGGCCATCCATAGTCTGGGCGTAGAGATAGTAGTTCTCACGATTCTCCTGCACCAGCCAGCCGGCGGCCTGCCACTTCTTCAAATTCTCCACCGCTTTGGCATAGACACGGGGTTCGTGCTCGCCGGCAATGGGGTCGAAATCGATTTCGGGTTTGATTATATGAAGCAGCGATTTTTCGCCTGCCTCGGCCTTCGCCTCCTCGGAATTGAGCACATCGTAGGGGCGCGAAGCAACTTCGGCCGCATATTTCTTAGGCGGCCGAAGTGCAGCAAAAGGTTTAACTTTTACCATATGTATAATTAGAATTTGTTCAGTTGGAATTTGGTGCAGCCGTCGGCAAAGAAGGCGCAGATCTGGTTTGCGGCGGCAAGGCCGGCGTTGAGATTGGCCTCGGCGGTCTGGGCGCCCATCTTCTTGGGAGTGGCGAACACCCTCTCGCCGAACTTTTCGCGCAGCTGCGCGTAATTGCCCGGAGCGATGTCGGTGGCGTATTTGAGGTCCGGACGGTCTTCCAGAGCCTTCTCCAGTCCGACTTCGTCTATCACCTCCTTGCGGGCGGTGTTTATGAGCACCGCGCCCTTGGGCATCTGGGTTATGAGATTATAACCGATGCTGCCGATGGTCTCCGGCGTTGCGGGGATATGGATCGATACAAAGTTGCAGCTGCCGTACAGCTCGTCCAGCGACTCTGCGGGGGTGGCGCCCATCTCCTTGATTTTTTCTGACGGGATAAACGGGTCTATGGCCATCACGCTCATACCCAGAGCTTCGGCCTTCTTGCCCACCAGTCGGCCGACATTGCCGAAGGCCTGGATGCCGATCTTCTTGCCCATCACCTCAGACCCGGTAGCGGGGGTGAACTGGTTGCGGCACATAAAAATCATCATTGCAATGGCGAGTTCCGCCACGGCGTTGGCGTTCTGGCCGGGGGTGTTCATTGCCACCACTTTGTGGGCGCTGAGCGCGTCCAGGTCAAGATTGTCGAAGCCCGCACCTGCGCGCACCACTATCTTGAGGTTCTTGGCGGCGTCGGCCACCTCCGCGGTGACTTTGTCGGAACGGACAATAAGCGCGTCGGCGTCTGCCACGGCGGCCAGCAACTCCTCCTTGGAGGTGTATTTCTCCAGCAAGGCCAGGGTGTGGCCTGCCCCTTCAACTATATTTCTGATGCCGGCAACGGCTGCTGCGGCAAAGGGTTTTTCGGTTGCAACTAAAACTTTCATAACCAAACTCTATTTGTGAAGTTTTTCAAAATCCTGCATGCAGGCGATCAGTGCCTCGACTGCCTCTACGGGGCAGGCATTGTAGAGCGATGCGCGGAAGCCGCCTACGCTGCGGTGGCCCTTGATGCCGACCATTCCGCGAGCCTTGGCAAACTCCAGGAATTCGTCCTGCAGAGCCTCGTAACCGGGAGCCATTACAAAGCAGAGGTTCATTATTGAACGGTCCTCCTTTGCGGCAGTGCCCACGAACAGAGGGTTGCGGTCTATCTCGTCGTAAAGCATCTGGGCCTTCTTGACGTTGATTTTGTTGATGGCCTCTACGCCGCCCAGGCCCTTGAGCCACTTGAGTGTCTCGTTCATCACGAAGATAGAGAACACCGGCGGGGTGTTGAACATAGAACCGCCGTCGATATGGGTCTGGTAGTTGAGCATGGTGGGGATGTGACGGGTGACCTTTCCGAGGGAATCCTTCCTGATGATGGCGAAGATTACACCTGCAGGGCCGACGTTCTTCTGGGCGCCGCCATAGATGAGGTCGTATTTGGATACGTCCACGGGACGGG
>JAFZYD010000030.1 GCA_017616475.1 Bacteroidales bacterium | reverse complement strand
CTTTGATAAAATCTCTTCTTTTCATATGGTAGTTACTTATTGCTCATTAAGGACATAATCCACGCAGCGGTTCAGAATCTCGCAGAACGGCCGGGTGGGTTTGAGGTCACGGGCCACACGGCGCGCCAAATTGTCGGCGGTGAGGTAGCTGCGCGACACCGGTTTGATAATGATATACGACTTGAGCCGGTAGTAGTCGCTGTAGGGCCCTTCTTTCCAGCCCAGCGGCAGACGCGTCAGCGAACCTTCCCAATCGACTTCAAAGACCTTTGCGGCCTTGATTGCAGCATCGAACTTGCCTCCGGAAAGCATAATCTCCTCACGGACGCTTTTTATCATCTCTTTTGTGGGGTTGTAGAGGCCGGAGCAAATGAAATATGTGTTTGTGGCGGGCTCTATGTGCAGATAGTAGCCGGCACGACCGCTTTTTTTGCCTCCGGCGCACACGTAAATACCCATATGAATCTTGTAGGGCGTCTTGTCGGCAGAGAAGCGTATGTCGCGGTAGATGCGGTAGGTGCAGTCTTCCACCCGCAGCCCGGCCATACGGGGGTCGAAGGCGGCTATTTCCTTGATAATATCCGCCGCAAGTTCTGCTATTGTGTTCTTGGCCTGCAGATATTCGCCTTTGTGAGCATCGAACCACTCCTTGTAGTTGTGCTGTGCCAGTTCTTCCAGAAATGCCAGTACCTGTTCCATAATTACCTTTCGCAAAGCCAGTTATATGCATTAACAAACATATCTACCCAGGGAGTGTCGGCGTCGTGGCGCATCAGGCGGGGGTAGAACGGCCAGTTCCAGGGACGCAGGCATCGCTCCGGGTGGGGCATCATTGCCAAATGGCGGCCGTCCTGGCTGCAGACGCCCGCAACGCCCTGCGGCGAGCCGTTGGGGTTGGCAGGATAAGCGTCGTAGGTATAGCGCACGGCCGGGATGGCGCCCGTGCCCTCCGGGAAGGTGAACTTGCCCTCGCCGTGAGCCACCCAGATACCCAACTTGCACCCTTCCAGCGACTTGAGCATCACGGAGGGCGATTCTTCTATTGTGACGCCCACAAACGAGCTTTCGAACTTGCGGGAATCGTTGTGGACCATCTTGGGAGCGTGCTCGCGGTCTTCAGGGGTAATCACGCCCAGAGTCGCCATAAGCTGGCAACCGTTGCATATGCCCAGGCTCAGGGTATCTTCACGGGCATAGAAGGCGTCTATGGCGGCGCGGGCCTTGCTGTTGTAGAGCAGCGCGCCGGCCCAGCCCTTGGCGCTGCCCAGGGTGTCGGCGTTGGAGAAGCCGCCCACAAACACTATCATCTGCACCCCCGTGAGGTCTTCGCGGCCGCTGGTAAGGTCGGTGGTGTGCACGTCGCGCACCTCGAAGCCCGCCATATACAGCGCCCAGGCCATTTCGCGGTCGCCGTTGGAGCCCTTTTCGCGAATTATTGCGGCCACCGGCCTGCGCCCGCCCTCTTTGCGGCTCTGGCGCAGCAGCGGGAAGAGATATTGTAGCGGCTGGTGCTTGTAGTTATGGAAACGCTGCAAGGCAAGGTCGCCTGCAACCTGGCGTTTATCAAGCAGATAGGAGGTGTGGAACCATTTGTCGCGCATCTGGTCTATGTCCAGCTCCAGGGTGCCGCGGGAATAGTTTATTTGCATCTTGCGCTCCGGATGCCACTGCCCCAGTTCGTAGAAGGCGATGCCCTTGCGCTTGAGGTAATCTGCCGCGTCGCTTCCCTGAACCTGGATTATCACGCCCGGCAGCTCGCTGAGCAGCACATTGCTGTCCAAACCGCCCAAATCTATGGAGAGGCCGCCCTCCACATTGGCGAACACGCTCTCCAGCAGGGCCGTTACAAGGCCGCCGGCAGAAACGTCGTGGCCCGCCATAATCAGCTCGCTGTCAACAAGATGCTGGATGGCTCCGAAGCACTCTGCAAAATAGGCGGGGTCGGCAATGTCGGGGCAAGTGGCGCCCACGCCGCCGCACACCTGTGCATATGCGCTGCCGCCCAAATTGAAAGCCGGACAGCGGTCAAACGGGATATAAATAACTGTGGAATAGTCGCTTACAAACGCAGCACGCACCGTCTTTGCAATGTCCGTCACCTGGCCCACGGTAGAAACTATCAGTGTGCCGGGAGAAATCACCTTCTCTCCGGAAGGATATTTCTGAGTCATTGACATAGAGTCTTTGCCGGTGGGGATATTGATGCCCAGGGCGATGGCAAAGTCGGAAGCGCCTTTTACCGCCTTGTACAGGCGGGCGTCCTCCCCTTCGTTGCGGGTGGGCCACATCCAGTTTGCGGAGAGCGAAACGCCCTTGAGGCCGCCGTCTATCGGAGCCCAGACCATATTGGTGAGGGCCTCGGCAATGGTCATACGGCTGCCTGCGGCAGGGTCAATCAGACCCACTGCGGGGGCGTGACCTATTGAGGTGGCGATGCCGCGGTTGCTGTCGTAGCTGATGGCGGTAACCGCCACGTCGTTGAGCGGGAGCTGTATTTCACCGGCGGTCTGCTGGCAGGCGATGAGGCCAGTCACGGAGCGGTCCACCTTGTTGGTGAGCCAGTCCTTGCAGGCCACCGACTCCAGCGAGAGAATGTCCTCCACCACCCTGGCCAGTTCGGCGGGGGCGTAATCGCCCGCCGGACGCACGTCGGGATAGCTCTTTTCTACCGTAGTGCCGGTCATCACCGTCTTGGGGGTGCTGCCCATCATATCGCCTATAGCCAAATCGATGGGGGCCTGGCCCGTGGCACTGTCTTTCAGAGTGAAATTGTGGCGGCCGGTGGTGACGCCAATCTTATAGAACGGGGCGCGCTCGCGCTCGGCAACGGCCTGCAGATGCTCTGCATCTTTCTCCTTCATTACCAGGCCCATACGCTCCTGGCTCTCGTTGCCAATAATCTCCTTGTAGGAGAGCGTCGGATCGCCGATGGGGAGCTTGCTTATATCTATGTCGCCGCCGACTTCCTCCACCAGCTCGGAGAGGCAGTTGAGGTGGCCGCCGGCGCCATGGTCGTGAACCGATATAATGGTGTTGACGTTTTCCTCTGCAATGGCTCGGATGGCGTTGTAGGCGCGTTTCTGCATCTCCGGGTTGGAGCGCTGCACCGCGTTGAGCTCTATGGCATTGGCATATTCGCCCGTAGCCACGCTGCTCACCGCGCCGCCGCCCATACCAATGCGGTAGTTGTCGCCGCCCAGCATAATAACTGCGTCGCCAGTGCCCGGAGTCTCTTTAATGGAGTCGCGCTTTTTGGCGTAGCCCACACCGCCGGCCTGCATAATCACCTTGTCGTAGCCGTACATCCCGCGGCTGTCGCCATACTCAAAGGTGAGCAGCGAGCCGCAAATAATGGGCTGGCCAAACTTGTTGCCAAAGTCGCTGGCGCCGTTGGATGCCTTTATGAGTATCTCCTGCGGAGTCTGGTAGAGCCATTTGCGCTCCTGGAACGCCTCCCAGGCGCGGCGCCCCTCCTCAAAACGGGGGTAACTGGTCATATAGACCGCCGTGCCGGCAATAGGGAAAGAGCCCTTGCCGCCCGCCATACGGTCGCGGATTTCGCCGCCGGTGCCGGTTGCGGCGCCGTTGAACGGCTCCACGGTGGTGGGAAAATTGTGCGTTTCGGCCTTTAGCGAAATAACAGTCTCCGCCCTTTCGCGGATGAATTCGGAGGGCCTGGAGCCGTCTTCGGGGTGGAAAAGATCCACCTCGGGCCCCTCAATAAAGGCGCAATTATCCTTATATGCAGAAACCACCTTGTTCCGGTTGGTCTCGGTGGTCTTTTTTATCAATTTGAACAGGCTGGAGGACTGCTCCACGCCGTCTATTATAAAGGTTCCGTTGAAAATCTTGTGGCGGCAGTGCTCGCTGTTCACCTGGCTGAAGCCGAACACCTCGCTGTCTGTGAGGCTGCGGCCCAGGCGGGCGGAGAGATCCTGCAGATACTTTATTTCGTCGGCCGAAAGCGCCAGCCCTTCGCGACGGTTGTACTCCTCGAAATCGGTGATATACTCGATAGGGTCGGGTGTGTGGTCCACGGTAAAGATTTTCTGGTCCAGGCCGTGATAGAGGCGCTGCAGCATCTTGTCGTAGGCCGCATCCTCGCTCTTCACGGGGAAATATTCCTCGATGCGCTTGAGGCCGCGGATGTTCATATTCTCCGCAATCTCCACGGCGGTGGTACTCCAGGGGGTCAGCATTTCGCGGCGGGGGCCCACAAAGAGCCCGTCCACCTTGTCATCCTCTATAGTGGCAGGGCAAGAAAAAAGCCACTGGAGGGCACCGATGGCCTCTTGTGGCTGATTATCAACTGTTTGAACTGCAATGACGCTGCCTGCGTCGCTTTGGAAAAACAATATTTTCATTTGGACGGATATTCTGCCTACAAAAGTAACAAATTGTGTAATTTAGCGGCGTGACTTACCAAGAAAAAATAGAGAAACTTTTTTCGCGGCACCCCTCTTTCCAAAAAGTGGGCGGCGCCGCCTACAAGCCCGGGCTGGACACTATGATGGCTTTAGACGCTTTGACGGGCCATCCGCACCGGCGCTTGAGCACTATACACGTGGCCGGCACCAACGGCAAAGGGAGCGTGAGTTCCCTGCTGGCGGCGGCTCTCAGCTGCGGCCATCGGCGAATAGGCCTTTACACCTCCCCCCACCTGACCGACTTCCGCGAGCGGATAAAAATTGTTACGGAAGATGGATTCGAGATGATTCCGCGCGAGGCGGTGGAGGCCTTTCTGGACCGCTACGACGCCTTTATGGAAGAGGCGGCGCCGTCGTTCTTCGAAATAACCACCGCGCTGGCCTTCAGCTACTTTGCTCAGGCCGGGGTGGATCTGGCGGTAATTGAGTGCGGCCTGGGCGGGCGGCTCGATTCCACCAACATAATTACGCCCCTGGTGAGCGTAATCACCAACATCGGCCTGGAGCACTGCACATATCTGGGCGACACTCTGGAGCAGATTGCCTTTGAAAAGGCGGGGATAATAAAGCCCGGCGTACCGGCGGTGGTGGGCGAAATAAACCCCGCCACGCGGCCAGTGTTCGAAGCAGCCGCGGCCGAAAGAGGCTGCGAGTTGGTTTTCGCACCGGAGCACGAATCGTCAATCGAGGTTGCCGAGTCGGAGATGGACCTGCCCGGAGAATATCAGCGCCAAAACATCGCCACCGTAAAAGCAGCTCTGGACGCGCTCCACTCCGTTTGTCCCGATGTGCCGTTCGATACCTCCCGCCTGGCCCGCGCCGCCTCCCTTACGGGCCTTCGCGGGCGCTGGGAAAAGCTCTCTTCCGCCCCCGACATAATCTGCGACATAGGCCACAACGCCCACGGCCTGCGCCGCGTCTTCGACCAGCTGCGGGCCGTCGCGCCGCAATACGGCCATATCTTTATTGTGTTCGGAGTGGTCAGCGACAAGGACGTGGACGCCATAGCGCCGCTAATGATTGCGCCTGGCGAATACGTCAGCTACATCTTCACCCAACCCTCCACCGACCGGGCGATGCCGGTCGGGCGGCTCACTTCAACGCTGGCGGGATACGGCATATCCGGTGACAGCCGCCCGACCGTGGCGGAAGCCATTGCCGCCGCACAAGCCGCCGCCACCCCCGCCGACCTCATCTTTATAGGCGGCAGCAACTTTACCGTGAGCGACGCGGTGGCCGCTACCGCTCCCAATCCCTGACGGTCAGTCGGGGAATTCTCTCGAAATGCTTAGTGTTGTGAGTGACGAGGGTCAGCCCCTGTGTGATGGCCGTTGCAGCTATCAAGAGGTCAAAGCTGTCCAGTCGGTTGCCACTTGCTTCCAATTCAGCCCGAATATCCGCGTATTTCTCAATTGCACCGGAAATCGGCACAACAGAGAAGTGCTCTATTACGAATTGAATCTCGTGAACGTGAGCATCATAGT
This sequence comes from Bacteroidales bacterium, assembly GCA_017616475.1. Taxonomy (GTDB): domain Bacteria; phylum Bacteroidota; class Bacteroidia; order Bacteroidales; family UBA932; genus Equibacterium. Next base: position 8,396 of record JAFZYD010000030.1, on the reverse strand, counting down.
TGGTCTTAAATGCGCCCACATATAATTCCGCGACGGATATTTCGCTCACAGCACAATTCTCAAAGCCGACTTTCAAGATAGCGTCCCTTATTACTTGCCGGCCACGAAACATCGCTACGATGACATTTGTGTCAAGCAGGTATTTCATAGGGCCTCAATCTCTCTAGTGTTTACCCTGCCCCTGTATAGTTCATCCGCTATTTCGTATGCATCCCGCGGGTCATCGTACCATCCGCCCTTCGAGATAGCGGCAAAAGGATCCGGCTCATTTGCCATATTCTTTAGAACCAGCGTACCGTCCACAATACTGAGTTGAATGGGATCACGCAATTTCCATCCGAGTTGTTTGAGCAAAGAAGCAGCGATTCTAATACCGGTGCTGTTGCCAATCTTAATTAAATCCGTGCGCATATCAATAGTTTTGCGCAAAGGTAATAACAAATTTCCAATGTTGAGCATTTTTATAATTACTTTTGATTTACATTCGTTTTGCGCGAATATACAACGCCCCCACCGGGCCCGGGAGGTATTTCCGGACTTTGTGCCAAAACTTTTTCCGTTTTTAAAAACAGAAAACGCCCTGCTACAGCAAGGCGCTAACTCATAGATTATTACAAGGCTACTCTACAAACAGATAGCCCTTTTCAAAAGCGTGCGGAAATAAAAATTTAGATTCACGGTCTTCGAATTTGACCACTATATACTTGTCGTCAAGAGCAGTTATCTCTCCACGGCCATAACTCTTATGGGCAATAATATCCCCAACCTGGATGTTGTCCCACGGAATTACAATCGGACCCTCAACAGGTTCGTCATCCGTATCCTCCGAAGACTGCTGCCTTTCCTCATATTCCTCCACTGCCCTCGTATCGATTGCCGTGTCCCACAGTCCGATTCGGGTTTCATCGTGGGTATTGATGCCCGTGTATTCAAGCGATGCATCTTCGTAGCGTTTAAACTTGTACACGGCATCATTCATCAGTTCACTATTGAATACCCCGAGGCTGACGAGCAGCTCAAAATCCCTGAGTGTCAGACCGGTAACCTTCCGGAACAGCTCAGGCTCCAATTGCTCGATTACATCTTTGAGACAGTATTCCCTAAAATCGGTCAGATACATAAATACAGGGATACGAGTGGCAAACTTGATAAGTTTATCTTGAATCTCCTTTCGTTTGCTCTTATATTCCTTCTCCTCTGCTGTGAGTTCCCGCTTCTCCTTCGGTGTTATTTCTTCCCCTTTCTCCCTCTTGGTATTCTTTACGTGCTCCGATTTATTGATGATGGTTTCGATGTCAGCATTCAAGTTACGGAAACCCTCTATGTTCATTAAGGCCTTCATTGCCTCTGGATTGTTCATCAAGCGCTGGAGGGTAGCATTGTCCACATTAACCAACACGGCACTTTCCCAACGGCGTGCAAGCAGAGTCGCGGTGGTGCCGCTCATAGCCATATCCAATACGCCGGCTGCATCGATTTCTTTCATAGACGAGCCGTCGTATGCCAAAATGGGCAGAAACTTAATAAACTCCGCCACCTTCTTTTCCGGATTGCTCTCGTGAACGTTAAGCTGGCAACTATACTCCTCCACCTGTCTCAGGGCACGGTTCGGCGCAAAATCAAAGACATAACAGAGCGGCTTGAGAATGACCTCCTCCCCCACTTCATCTTTAGTGGTCCACGGAGACTGCACCCTGAATGCCGCTTGGAAGTAAGTCTCTGGAGATGTGGTGTTGCGCAGCATCATTATGCCCGTCCAAGGCTTGACAGTCACACCGGTGGAGAGTTTGCCGCAGGACAGGGTGATTGTCTTGGTCTGCTGCGGGTCGCCCATAGCATTGTAGACCGGCTCAACCGCTTTAGCACCCATACCCGCCTCGCTTCCGGCCGCTACAATCACTTCGTAATCGGCGAAAAACTTATTACTCCTTTTGCGCAGCAGCTTTGCCATTGCGCGGCACGCTGCCACCGAAGGAAGAAACCAATAGGTATGCTGCAAATAACTCAGCAAACGGCTGTCGGAGAACGGCATCGGCGGTTTTTCCGCGCCCAACTTCAACTCCGTGACAATGTTCTCGGTATAGGCGCCGCGAATCAAATCCAGCCACTTTTGGACATACTCTTCGTGAAGAAAGCCGTCGTCTTCTGCTCGGAAGAACTCGTTGAGGTCGAACTCATCGAACTCCCCCTGCGACGCTATCTCGCTTATGCTGTCCGGCATCTGGTATGTGAGCATCACCATCTTTGGCAGCTGGGCGTATGGGTTCTTTGGCCCCTGCCAATTCTCTTTGGCCGACTGCTCGTCCGAATATGTCCAGTTGTAAATCTGTTCTTCAATGAATTCGCCTGTAGATATTGCCCGGAAGGGTGTTCCGGAGAGGTAGAGATAGGCCCCTGTGCGGAGCGGCATCAGGCCTTCGTCGTACATCTCGCGGGCTTCCAGCTCCTTTTTGGTGTCTGCATCTTCGCTTATTATCTCGCCAATTTCCTCTGCGCGCCTAAGTGCCGGGTCTTTTTTGTCGTAATAGTTCTTGGCATTCTTCCCCCAAGCGCCGTAATGGTATTCATCCAGCACTATACAGTCCCACGCCACAGTCTGGATCCATTCGTTGGTAGCCTTTATGCCGCCAATGGCATTTTTGCCCAGGACATCTTGGAAGGAGGCAAAGCACACAAACGGCTTGCGCTCGTTCACATAGTTGAACTCGCGGTCTTCCTGCTTCTGGCAGAACTGCCAGCCTTCGAAATCTTTGTGCGTGAGCAGGTCTTCTTCCCAAGCCGTCTTCACAGCCGGCTTGAAGGTCAGCACCAGAACCTTCTTCCATCCCATCTTAAGAGCGAGCTGATAGGTGGTGAAAGTCTTGCCAAATCGCATCTTGGCGTTCCAGAGGAAGTGCGGAATGAGGCCGCGATTAGAAGGGTCTTTGGCAAAGGCCGTGAAATATGCCGATGTTTTCTCGACCGCCCTGGCTTGTTCGGGACGCATAGGAAAGTCGTAGATACGGTCTATCATCGTTTCCCTGCCGTCAACCGCAGCTGCAATTGCCTTTTCTATGTTATGTACATCTGTTACGAACCATTCTCCCTCCGGATTCCGGATATGGTTCTTTCTGAGAATAGTGTGAATAAGGTGGTCGTCAAAGGAAGTGCCATCCCTGCGCATAGCGGGGCGCTGGAGAACAATCTTATAAGGGATATTGCCGGTCTGGTTCTGTTCCTTGACACGAGTCTCCACGTCGCGAGTTGTGTATCCTACCTTCAGCCACCCGGAGTGGGCCGGCACGCCGATATGCTCGTAGGCATATATCATTGGGGTTTCAGCGACCCTCGGCCGCAGTAAGTCTTGTGCTGCCATAGGCTACTCCATTGGACGAATCATAGATTCAATAAATGCGATTTCCTCTTCGGTGAGACCGTACTTCTTATATAGCATCTCGTCGGTCCAGGTAGTATCTAGCGGGAGCAATGGTATTGCCTCAAAGGACTCTTTAGAGAGATTCAAAGAGTGACGGTTAAAAAACAAAAGTGCTCTAAAGAATTTTGTTTTGATATACGTAAGGCAGTTGTCCCTTTTATGGCTTGATGAGAACGGGCCAATTAGAAGGAATGTCTCAGAACAAACCTCACCTGGCACAGCTAATATGACCTCAGGCGGAGTGGTTGCTGTTGTAGTATACGCCTTGGAAAAAAATAATTTATACTGGCTTATTGCGCTTTGATTTCTTTCTATAGCGTGGCTTGGTATATATCCAACAACTCTCCGCGCCCCACCCTTTTTTCCTTTTACACCATAGAGTTTTACGGAACCATCAAACGAATTATGCTCTACCTCAAATGCATATCGTCCTGGAGTATTAAAGATATCCGCTCCCACACCAAAAGGATTTCTAACTGACACTATCGAGGAAAACTTATTTTCGCTCCGCATTACAACCTTTTGTATGATAGTTATTTGCCGCGGGTCCCTTATCACTGTACTGGCAATATCTGTCCTAAGATACCTCTCAGAGACAAGCTCTTCGCCTCCCGCTGCTTTATAAATCATTTTGGTTTCTGCATCGTGTGAGGAATCCCACAGAAAATAACAAACACCTCCATCAATATGGACTCCGGGGAAACATTCTAGAGCAGTTTCATAATCATAAATAAATGAGATTCTTCTATCATCCATCATTTCTTCCCTAAAAGAAGAGAGACCTTTTCCTCCCTTCATCCATCTGGAAGGTATTATCATAGTGATGTATCTCGGCAGTAATCTTTTCGCCTGCTGAATAAAAAGATGATAGATTGGCTTTGCGCTATCCCCTGTACCACCACCATCTTCCATTTGATATGGAGGGTTGCCTATGATGACGTCGAACTTCATTTTTTTAAATAATTGCTTTGGATTATCTGTATGGATGAACATATATGCGTACTGCTCTGCTGCTTGGCCTCGGTCGTAGACCTCCTTGGAAGCCCCGCAGTACTTGCACTTGTTGCCAACCCACGTATGATTGAGATTTTTATAAAGGATATTCCCATCTTCCGTCTTAAAACGGGAGACAGAATATTTACCATTTGCCTTTTTGCTGCATTAGAGGGAGCGGCGGGACAAATACGCCGTCAACTCCGTAACGGCAATGCCGAAAACCTGTTTGTGAAGGATATGGTCAATACGCTCCTGCCGGTCGGGAATCTGGTTTTCCAAACCGCGGTCAAGCCGCTTGACTATCTCGCGGAGGAACACGCCGCTTTTGGTGAACGGGTCAAGAAATGTCGTGTCGGGGCTTTGAAACAATTCCTGGGGCAGAAGGTCCAGAACCTTGTTGGCCAAGTCCGGCGGGGTGAAGACCTCGTCGTTGCTCAAGTTGGCGATGCAGTTGAGCACGTCGGGATTGTAGTTACTCGTCGCCATATGTCTTTGCGTTGATTTTCAGGAAGTAAAGGGGCGGATAGGTCTTTACGGGGGCGTCCGAGAAGAGCCCCTCGCTGTGATATTCCCCAACCAGATACGAGAATTCATAGTCCCGGCGGTTAACCATCCCTTTGCCGATAAAGCCCCACTCGCAGATGTGGATCCATTCGCCGGAGCCGTCCACCCGTCTGTAGGTCAAGGCATCGCCCAGGATTATATTTTTTGAAAGGATGTAATGGACCGCCTCTGTGCAGGCCTCCTTGCATTTGGCCTTGAACAAGGAGCGATACTGCTCTGTAAAATAGCTGAGCAGACGCTGCCGGCACGCCTCGGCATTGTCCTGAAGAATCTCTATGCCGTAGATGCTGGAGAAAGCCAGAACAGCATTCTCTTCGTACTGAAGTTGGGTATACTGCTTGGCTTTGACGCGAGCCTCGCAGACAGCGAGCTTGCGGCGGAGAATCTCTATAAGAAAGTTGCCGTCGCCGCACGCCGGTTCCAGGAAACGGGAGTCGAGCCGCTCCGTCTCCGCTTTGACAAGGTCCAGCATGGCATTCACCTCACGGGGATTGGTAAAGACCTCCCCGTGCGCGGCCACCCTGTCCTTGGACTTGATCTGGGTGTCCATTCTGCGCTTTCATCGTGCGAATGCGACTTATCGGAGAACGAAACGGTAACGCCAGATACAAAAAACGTGGACGCAATTTGTCCACATTCTTGGTACCTGGCAGGGAAACCATTCCTACGAACAAGTCACGTCCACGCGAAAGCGCAGACGTTCACTGACTTATTCGGTGTAGGAAATCAAAAACTGCCAGGTTTTAGAATGTCCCGAATAAATAGCAAACGCTAATTTTCAATATGTCGTGACCACCCATACGGGCAGTCACACAAATGTAGTCATTTTATTTCAATCCCCAACCCGAAATTCACAGGGTGCGGCGATAGGCGCCAGAAGCGTCTGTGGGGCACATCGCTGCAGCCTGTGCGGCAACTTGCCCCAGATGCACGCAGGAGGCCGTTACCCGCAGCCTCCGAATTTAGGGTTGGGCACCAAAGGGGCCTACTGCCCCATCCGCAAAAAACAGGTTCGGCACCACGGGGGCACAGGGGCCGTCAGAAGCAAAAGCAGCCACCCGCAAGGGATGGCTGCCTTGTATAGCAGTTTGCTGGGCAGATGGGCAATCCGCCCAAACCGGATGAAGCCCGGAGCCTATTCTGTTTCGTGCCAGAATTTGAGTTTTAGGGTTTTGGAGCCGCTTGTCAGGGTTACTTTATCCCCGTTCTCGTCGAGGGTATATTGCCAGGTTCCATCCAAGAATTTATAATCGCCGTCTATCTTGATGGTGCAAGTTGAACCGCTCCCATACGTGAGTTTGCCCTTCTGGAAATAGTAGATTTCCAACTTGTCGGGGTCGCCTCCCCATTGGTCGCCCATCACCTGGACCTGGCAATCTACTTTATCGCCCGAGTTGCCGGCCCATTTGGATTTTGCCACGATAAAGGCGGTGAAAGCCTTGCTTGCATCGGCGTCGCCCAGTTCTATAAGGCCGTCGCTGCTATAGGAGAAGCCTTTTATTGTCGGGGACAATTTTGTCATATCATCTATCATTCCGCTAATGTCACAGGAAACAAAAAACGGAATCAAGGCCAAAAGAAGAAACAGTCTTTTCATTGTGTTATTATTTAATTGATTAGTAATGTCTTACTTCTTTTATTCGAAAACGATTTCGCCGAAGTATTCGGGGCGGTGGTAGTCGGGGCTGGGGCAGCCGACGGGGTTCCAGGTGACATAGTGCGGCACGGGCATATCGTCGCCACATTTGTAAAAGTTGGCAAGCTTGACTTTGCCGGAGACATCGGCCCCGTCAATGCCGTAGATGTCGAACGGGATGGCCATTGTAAGGGTCCAGCACTGGCGCCCATTTTCGCGCACCAGCCGTTTGTCGCCCAGCGAAGCGACGCGGCGGATGCGGCTTATCACCGAATCGTCAAAATTGTGCCGGTGGTCGCGGTCCGGGCCGCAGGCGAACGTGCCGTGGCCAATGCAGGTCATCTCTATGTTGTAATAGTCGGGCTTGGCCAGGTCGGGAATCATAAAGAACTCCACGCACGAATCTTTCCAGGGCTCCGAGCCGTAGTCATATTCGAAGGTGCCGCGCACTCCGCGTTCCACCACGCGGAACTGCAAGAAAATTTCATCGCCATTGTGGGCAATCTTGAAGCTGACGCGGGGCTTGTAGGGATATTCAGGCCAGTTGAGGCAGTCTACGCGGTGCGTGGCCACGCTGCGACGTTTGAAATACTTGAGGACATCTTCCATTTTCGCTCCCTTCGGGAGAGAATTCTTAACGACTTTGAGCGACTTTGACATATTTATTGACAATTATTATTATTTTTGCGTGTTTATAGTGCACGAATTTAATAACTAATAAATACTAAATCAATTTTTATGGCAAAAAGAGTTTATCGTTTTGGCGGCAAGAACGCAGAAGGCAACGGCCAGATGCGTGAATTGCTGGGCGGCAAAGGAGCGAACCTTGCCGAGATGTGCCTCCTGGGAATGCCCGTTCCCGCCGGCTTTACAATCACTACCGAGTGCTGCACAGAGTATTTCAACCTGGGCGGTCAGTTCCCCGCAGAGCTTGAGGGCGAAGTAGACGCAGCTCTCGCAGCTACCGAGGCTGTTATGGGTCGCAAATTCGGCGACGCAAAGGATCCCCTGCTGGTATCCTGCCGTTCCGGCGCCCGCAGCTCTATGCCCGGTATGATGGAGACCGTGCTCAACATTGGTCTTTGCAGCGCAACCATCCCCGGCCTCATCGCCAAGACAAACAACCCCCGTTTCGTATATGACGCATACCGTCGCCTCATTATGATGTATTCTGACGTCGTAATGGAGAAGGCAGAGGGCATCGAGCCCGAAGACGGCAAGGGCATCCGCGTCCAGCTGGACAACATGATGGCCGAAGTCAAGGAGAAGAATGGATACAAGCTCGACACCGAGCTCACCGAGCAGGACCTCATTGCTCTTTGCGACGCTTTCAAGAAGAGAGTTAAAGAGGTTCTGGGCAAAGAATTCCCGGACGATGCACGCGCCCAGCTTTGGGGCGGTATCGGCGCCGTGTTCAAATCCTGGAACGGCAAGCGCGCAATCGCTTACCGCCGCATCGAAGGTATCCCCGATGATTGGGGCACAGCCGTAACCGTTATGTCTATGGTATTCGGCAATATGGGCGAAACCTCCGCTACCGGTGTTGCATTCAGCCGCAACCCCGCTACCGGCGACAACAAGTTCTACGGCGAGTGGCTCATCAACGCCCAGGGCGAGGACGTGGTTGCAGGTATCCGCACCCCGAACCCCCTGAACGAGGCCACCAAGACCGAGCACAACAAGGCTCTCCCCTCATTGGAGAAGGCTATGCCCGAGGTTTACAAGGAGCTGGACACCATCCGCTGCAACCTCGAGAAGCACTACAACGATATGCAGGACATCGAG
>JAFZYD010000029.1 GCA_017616475.1 Bacteroidales bacterium | reverse complement strand
CGAAGGGCTTTACATAGCAGAAGAAGGCAAATATAAAGACAAGATTGTGGAGGATGTCGACGGGGTGCAGAAGCGCCCGATAGACATCTCCCTCACCAAGACCGCCTGCGGTGCGATATTGTCGCTGCTGGTGGTGCTGGTACTGTTCCTGGTCGCCGCCGGGGCCTACAAGAAGCGGGACGAGGTGGATTATTGCCCCAAAGGGCTCGCCGGCCTGCTGGAGTGGCTGATCGACTCCATATTGAACAGTGTGATAAAGCCTTGTGTAGGCCCCAACTACCGCAAGTTCGCGCCCTATCTGCTCACCGCCTTCTTCTTTATTTTTGTCACCAACCTGCTGGGGCTGATACCTATTTTCCCTGGCGGCGCCAACGTGACCGGCAACATCAGCATAACGCTGTTTATGGCGGTTTGTACTATGCTGGCGGTGAACTTGTTCGGCAGCAAGCATTACTACAAGGAGATTTTCTGGCCCGACGTGCCCATCTTCTTGAAGGCCATCCCGCTTATGCCGATTATTGAGATTATTGGGATATTCACCAAGCCGTTCGCGCTGATGATGCGTCTTTTCGCAAACATCTTTGCGGGGCACTCGATTATTCTTAGCCTCTGCTGTATGATTTTCCTCACCGCCCACCTCGGGGCGGCAATGAGCGGGTCTATGACGGCCGTGGCTCTGCTGTTTATGATATTTATGAACTGCTTGGAGTTGCTGGTGGCATTTCTCCAGGCATATGTATTTACAATGCTGTCGGCCGTGTTCATAGGGCTTGCACAGGAACATTAAAAGATATTATTTTATTTATAAACCATTAATAAACAATAAGTTATGGAATTTGCAAAAATGGCAGCCGCAATTGGCGCGGCATTGTGCGTTTTCGGAGCAGCCTGGGGTATCGGCAAAATAGGTAAATCTGCAATGGAGGCTATCGCCCGCCAGCCGGAGAGCGCCGGTAACATCCGTACCTCTATGATTATTGTGGCTGCGCTTGTAGAGGGTGTGTCCCTGTTTGCAGTTGTAGTTTGCTTGATGGCTCTTTAACGGCAAAGGTTAGGACAGACTATGGGACTTCTGACACCATCAGGAGGTTTGCTGTTCTGGATGACTATTGCCTTTGGCATTGTCTTCTTCCTGCTTGCCAAATTTGCCTTTCCGGTGATTTTGGGCTCGGTCGAGAAGCGTGAGCAGTTTATTGACACGCAGCTCGACGCGGCCCGCGCCGCAGAGGTCCGTATTGCCGGTTTACAGGAGGAGGGCCGCAAGATAATTGCCGACGCCGAGCGCGAAAAAGTAAACATCCTTAAAGAGGCCGCGGCCAGTCGCGACAAAATTGTGGGCGAGGCCCGCGAGACGGCCGGCGAAGAGGCGGCGCGCATTATTGCCGAGGCCAAAAAGACAGCCCAGGAAGAGAAGGATGCCATATTGGCCAGCGCCCGCGGCGAGGTGGCTTTGATTGCTATGCAGATGGCTACCAAGGTGCTGCGCGGCCAGTTAGACGACGAACAAGCGCAAAAGGCGCTGCAGGAGATTCTTGCCGACGAGGCAAAAGCGTAGCTCATTATGAATAGCGGACTTCTTGCAAAACGTTATGCTGCTGCATTGGAACAGTATTGCAGCGAGTGCTCCCAGGGCGAAGAGTGCCTGGGGAACGCCCGCCGTATGCTGGCCGTGCTCCCCGCTTTGGGCGACTATTTGGGCAAACCGCTGCCCGCCGCCTCCAAAATGGAGGTGTTCCGCAAGGCGGTGCCAGATATGTGTACTGCCTTCGAGAGGTTTCTCTATTTGGTGGTGGCCCATCGGCGCGAGAGCGGGCTCAGGCGTATACTTATAGCTTTCATTGCAGAGTACAAGAGGGTCCGCGGCATAGTGGACGCGCAACTTACGGTGGCCGGAGAGCCGTCGCAGCAGCTTCTGGAGCGGCTGCGGAGTATGACCATGGCCGCGGGCGGCGCCACCAGCGTGGATATCGAGGTTGAAATTGACCCCGGCATAATAGGCGGCTTCATATATAAGGTGGCCGACAAGCGTATGGACGCCAGCGTCAGGCGTCAGCTACACGATTTGAAAAAAGCATTTGAGACTAACAATAACAAGAGAATTATTTAGGATACGATGGTAGATAGCATAAAACCCTCCGAAATATCCAAAGTGCTGCTGGAAGAGCTGCGCTCCATAGATCTCACCGCCAAGACGGAGGAGGTGGGAGAGGTGCTCACCGTGAGCGACGGCGTGGTTCGCATCTGGGGCCTGAACAAGGCTCAGGCGGGCGAGCTGCTGGAGTTCGAGAACGGCGAAAAGGCGGTGGTTATGAACCTGGAAGTGGACAATGTGGGCGCAGTGCTGCTGGGCCCCACCGACATTGTGAAGGAGGGCGACATTGTGCGCCGCACCTACCGCACCGCTTCTATAGATGTGCGGGAGTCGATGCTCGGCCGTGTAATAACCCCTCTGGGCGAGCCGCTGGACGGAGCCGGCGAACTCACCGGCGAGAGTTTTCGTATGCCGCTGGAGCGCAAGGCGCCGGGCGTAATTTTCCGCCAGCCGGTTAACGAGCCGCTGCAGACCGGCATCAAGGCCATCGACTCTATGATTCCGATTGGCCGTGGCCAGCGCGAATTGATTATCGGCGACCGTCAGACGGGCAAGACTTCCATCGCCATCGACACTATAATCAACCAGCGGGCAGGTTTTGAGAACGGCGACCCTGTTTACTGCATCTACGTCGCCATCGGTCAGAAGGCCTCTACAGTGGCCACCACCGTGGAGACGCTGCGCGCCCACAAGGCGATGGACTACACTATAGTGATTGCCGCCACCGCCGGAGATTCCGCCGCCCTGCGATATTACGCTCCGTTTGCCGGCGCCGCTGTGGGCGAGTATTTCCGCGACACCGGGCGCCACGCTCTGGTAATTTACGACGACCTCTCCAAGCAGGCGGTGGCCTACCGCGAGGTGTCGCTCATCCTCAAGCGCCCTTCCGGTCGCGAGGCATACCCGGGCGATATCTTCTATCTCCATTCGAGGCTACTGGAGCGCGCCGCCAAAATAATTGCCCAGCAGGAGGTCGCCGAGATGATGAACGACCTGCCGGAGAGTATGAAGGGCCGCGTTAAGGCGGGCGGATCGCTAACCGCGCTGCCTATAATCGAGACGCAGGCTGGCGACGTGTCGGCCTACAT
>JAFZYD010000028.1 GCA_017616475.1 Bacteroidales bacterium | reverse complement strand
TGTCGCCAAAGTCGTACCAGGGGCGGTTTAGAATGTTGTAGAGGCGGATATATGCGGTGTAGTGGGTCAAGAAGTTGCAACTGACCTTTGCGTCCAGCAGGTGGTAGGGCTTTATGAGTTCCGACTCGGTGGCGCGGTCTACGTATGTGTAGGCGACGTTGGCGCTTATGCCCCACGGGAACCGGAGGTCGGCCTGGGCGGCCAGCTTGTTCTTGACGTATTCCATCGAATACAGGCTGCGCAGGTGCTCCTCGAGAGTCTTGCTTTGCGACATATGCAACCCGGTGAAGGTCAGTCCGTTGAATATAGGCTTCCGGACGTTGAAAATCTTGGCGAAGTTCAGTTGCAGCAGGAATTCTTCGCCCACGGAATTTATCTTGGTGTGGTTCACGCTTGTCCAGGGTGCGTCTTCGCCGGCGGAGGTGTCCATTATCCAGTCAATCATATCGTAGCCGGTGTTGAAGAACATAGAGGCGGTGAGCCGCACGCCGAGCCCATAGTATTTCGCGCCGAATTCAAAGGCGTTGAACTTCTCCGACCGCAGGTTGGGGTCGGCCCGGTGCCCGCCCACCGAATAGTAAAGGTCGGTGAAGGTCGGCATTCGGTAAGATGTGTTGTATGAGGCAAATACACGGGCGGCGTCGGTAATGCGCAGGCTAACGTCCGCGCCCGGGAAGAACTTCACACCCTCGTTATTGCCGGTGTTGTAAACGGCTGTAAGTCCGGCCGATGCGGTGAGCGGGCCGGCCGTTACATTGTGCTCCAGGAACAGGTTGTAGGCGGTGCGGGCCAGGCCGCAGACATATTTTCCATCGGGGCTCTCCAGCGGCTCACCCAGATTAGTGCTGCGGATGGCCTCGTGGCGCGCTTCGGTGCCGAATGATGTGCGGCCCAATTTAGAATCGACATAAAAATTGAGGTTCAGCCCTATCACGTTGGTTTTGTGGTAGTTGAACGGGTATTTGTCCGGCTCGTCGCGGAACAGCTCGAACCGGTCCTCGTTGTGGTTCCAGTAGAGGGCGGGGGAGAAGTGCAACAGCCCGCGGCCCTCGCTCTTAACGGCGGCAAAGGTCTTGAGGGTGTGCTCGAACTGGTTGTCGAATTTGGGGCTATAGAAAGTGCTGGAGCCGAAATCTTTGTTGCTGACGCCCGCCTGCCAGGTCAGGTTGCGGCTCTTGAACTCGGTGCCGCCGTGAAGGAACGCCTTGGCCACGCTAAAGTCGCTGTTCAGGCCCCCCTCGCTGTTGCGGTTGAACCCCTCGCTGCACTGATAGCTGGCGGAGAACATATTGTAGGTGCGGTCCGTGGCAACCGAAACGGCGCCGTTCGCCGCAGCATAGCCAAAGGAGCCGACCTCCAAATTCAGGTCGCCGCGGGCGGCCAGGTTCGGGCCGAAGACCCCATTGGCAGCTCCTTTTTTATTATACACGCTCCCCTTGGTCACGATATTGATGGCTCCGACCAGCGCCGAAGTGCCGTATACGCGGGCCGCCGGCCCCTCCAGCACCTCTATATGGTCTATGTCGCAAATATTTACCGGGAAGTCGAAGCTGTTGTGGCCCGTCTGCGGGTCGGTTATGTTGATGCCGTTCAGAAGCACCGCCACCTGGTTGTAAGTGCCGCCGCGCATACTTATGTCGGTCTGCATACCGAACGCCCCGCGCTGCCGCACATCCACCCCGGCCGCATACTTCAGCAGGTCGTTCACCGTCTCCGCCGGCGACGATGCAATTTCCAAACTGTCCATCAACGTCACCACGCGGGCGCTGCTGTGCAGCAGCACCGGCGTCCTCGCCGCCGTCACCGTCGTGCTGTCGAGGGAGTAGGTCTCGCCCAGCCTCCCCTCGAGGTATTGTTTTTCCTGTGCAAAGGCTGTGTGACCGGCCAGCGCCAGCCCCAGAACTATCGATATAAACAATGTGATTTGCTTCATTGTCAACTGTATTTACTGGAAGGCAAATATAGCAAAATGTTTTTGCACTTTAGGGGCGGGATTTGCCATTCACCGGGCGCGGTGGCCGGGCATAGTTCGTTAATGTCTATCCGATTATCCGCTTCAGAAACTCCTCCGGAGTGATGACCGGCAGGCCGCAGGACTGAAAGTCCTTGCAATTGCGGGTGATGAGGAGTTCACAGCCGCCTTCTCGGGCCGACTGGACCTGCAGAGAGTCCTCGATGTCCGGCATAGAGTCGCCGAGCATATTGCTAACGTGCCCGGCAAGGGAGGGGAGTGGCGCCACGATGGATGTAAGGTCGCGTATGACGCTCTTCTTGGCCTCTGCCGTCATATTCTTGAGGACATAGGCGATGGTGGGGATTGAAATGACGGACATATACAGCTCGACGGTCCGCTGCTCTCCGAGGGCAAGAATGGTGGCGGCATTCTCGCAAAGATGCGGGTCGCTCCGGACCACTATGGCGTCCAGCAGGACATTTGTATCCAGGAACACCCTCATCGCTCCAGAATGTATTTGAGCCGTTCGTCCGCCCTGACCTCCTCCGGAGTAAAGGAGACAACCCCGCTAAGGCCTTTAACTTTAGCAGAAACAGCGGGTTTTTCTGTTTTTGGAAAAACCAACGCCTCCAAAGACGGCATAATCTGAACTACCTTGAACCCGTCTGCGGTCTCGATTATGTCGAACTCGGTGTGGGCATCATACCCCTTCTTCCGCACCATCCTGGCCGGAATAATCAGCGCCTTGCTGTTCCCAACCTGTATAAACTTGTGAGCCATCCCAGTTTCATTTACTTGCACAAACATACCAATAATTATAACAAATTACAAATAATTATAACATATCGCCGCAATAGGCAAGGACAAGATACACAAAGAGCCTTCCCGAAACGGAAATGTCCGGAAATGTTCTGACGAGATAACTGTTTTTAAAAAGGTACAAAAGGATGCTGCCTGTGCCGCTGCTGTAAATGTGATGATTCATATCGACCCAGAAAGCTAGCACAGGGACTTTTTGGGGACTTGCTTCCAGTTATTTGGCTATCGGCGCTGTTGGTTGTGGGCAGTCTTGTTATCAGGGTGCTGGCGAATCTGAAATGTAGCCAATGCTGTCGGATCCCTTGGTGGATGTACCTGGCACTGTTCTGCTTCTGCGTTTTAATCTTGTTCGTTCTCAAGTGTTCGGTATGTAGCAAAATGCGTGATTATTGCAAGAGGTCTGACCACTATAAATCTACTTTAGGAATCAAGTGACCATATTGAATCCTTGCCGCAGTTTGAAAGGCGGGTGCCGAGCGGCGCTAGCGGAAGACGCCGGTGCGACGGTGTGAGGAGCTTTTGCCAAGCGCAGCTTGGCGGAAGCTACGAACTGGTCGCAGCCTGCAGCGCACAAAAACGCCGGCTATGCGAGGGATGTTTGAGCGCGTAGCGCGAGTCCCCGAGCATAGGCGTTTTTGAAGCGGAGGGCAGGCGTCTGGAGTGACAGCGAGGCAACGCCTTTCAAGCGGAGGCTCTGCCCGGCGGGTTGGCTCCTGCCCTGCAATCTTGGGGAATTTGTCATTTACCGAGCGCGGTGGGGTGGCATAGAGTGCACTCTGGGGCATACAAGCGCGCCCGGTGGCGCCTGGCAGGCCGCACCGTCCGTGGTGATGTGCCGCACAAGTAGCTATGGGGCTACTCGCTGCGCTTGGTGAATTGCAGATTCAGAGGGCTTCTCATCGTTCTGCCACAAGATGAACAGAATGGCTGTTTGAGTCATCTTGTGGCAAGAATATCGGGGTTCAACCGGAAATACTGGACACAAGATGAACGAGAAGGCCCCGGGAGTCATCTTGTGGCACCGGTAGTATCCGGCCGGTGCTCGGGGGGCGGGCACTACCGCGCGGCGATGCACTCGATTTCTACGAGGGCGCCTTTGGGCAGGGTTTTGACGGCGACGGCGCTGCGGGCTGGGAAGGGGGCGGCGAAGAACTGCGCGTAAACCTCGTTCATCGCGGCAAAATCGCCCATATCGGCCAGGAACACGGTGGTCTTGACCACGTTGGCCAGCTCAAGCCCCGCCTCGGCAAGGATAGCCTTGGCATTGGTGAGACTCTGGCGGGTCTGCTCCTTGATTCCGCCTTCGGGAAAAGCGCCCGTTGCCGGATCTATAGGGAGCTGCCCGGAGACGAACACCAGGCCCCGAACGCTGTCTATTGCCTGCGAGTACGGCCCTATCGCCGCAGGTGCGTTGGAAGTGTTGATTGCGTTCATAGTATTATTGATAAAGTTTTGTTGACAACCTATTGTTCGCCACCGGCCCGGAACAAATGGTCGGCGGATTGGAGGAGTTTGGTCTTGAGGAGGGGCGGGTAGTCGGGGTGTGAGGCGAGGAAATCGCGAACGGCTTCCGCGGCCTGCGGGCTGTCGTGCCCGTCCAGCAGGGCGACCGCCCAATTCTTGGGGAAAAAGATGTCTCCGGTGCGCTGCACCTCCTGCAGCTCTTCCAGGCCCGGGAGGATATAATCCACAGCGTCACCTGCGCGGAGCGGGTGGTTGAGGTATGAGAGCGCGGACTCGGCCCATGGCTCCACGGCGCGGTTTTGCGGCTCCAGCAGCGAACGGAACACCGAATCGCGCACGGCCTTCTCCGGGCTGACGGACGGCCAAAAAAAGCGGAACTCGCGCAGCAAGTCGGGATTGCCTATTCGCCCTTCCATCGTTTCGAAGATTTGCCCGCAGCGCTCCGGAAGACGGATTGCCAGCTCGCAAGCGAGGTTCATCTGGTCCCGGACGCTGAGCGGCAGACCCCGGAATCCGGAGCCGGCGGCAAAAACGTCCCACAGCAGAGCCGATGTACTCCCGTTGCGGAACACCCCGAACAGCGACCGCAGTGCGGTGAGGCGGATGTCGGCTGGTGCCGTCCCGTTGCAGGCGACCTCCAGCAAAATGTTTTCGGGTTCGGCCCCTCCAGCCAGCGGGCCGTGCTTGGCCAAACTGCCCAGATATGAAACCGCCGTGGCGGCCACCAGCGGGTCGCGCTCGCCCTCCAGCAGCCCCGACAAGGCGCCCAGGAACGGCATCGGCTCAACAGCCCCGTTCAGATAATTCTCATACAAAGTCGCCAGCAGGCTGATGCGGGCTTCGGGAGAAGCGAGGGTAGGCAGGGCCTTCAAAGCGGCGCCTGCGGCATCGCCCTCCAACCGGAAATACCCATACGACAGGGCGTCCAGATTGGGCAGCAGCGGCTCTGTGAGGCTGTCAATCCCGTTCTGCACAGTGGCGCCGGCAGTGCTGCTCACGGTCGCAATATGCGCTCCGTCGGCGGTATAGAACGATATGTCCTGCGGCCAGACAAGCCCCCGTCCAAGCGGATCTTCCTGGATAACAGTCAGATAGTCGCCGGAGACATAATAGCTTACGGCAGGCATCCCGGCTTCCTCCACCCACACCCGGCTCCACTCCTTGAGGTTGGCGGGCGTGTGGCTGTCCAGAACCGCTATCAAATCGTTCCAATCAGCGTTGGAATAAAGATACTTGCCAAGATACTCCTGCATTCCGGCGCGGAAGGCCTCCGGGCTCAGCATATCGGCCAGCAGCCGCATCACCACCGGCGCCTTGTCATACACAATGTTGCCGTATATTAGCCCGGCGTTGGAAAGGTTGTCCAGCGGGCGGCGGATGGCGTTGGTGCCGGCGGTGCGGTCCTCCGCGTAGGCGGGTATGTTGAAGCCGCGGAACTCCCGCAGCGGGTTGTTCACCTCCGGAAACAGCGGCGCGGCAATTTGCGCAGCAAAGTAGTTGGCAAAGACCTCCTTGGTCCAAACATCGTTGAACCAGCACATTGTAACGGCGTCGCCAAACCACAGGTGCGAGGTTTCGTGGGCTATTAGTTCCGTGCGGCGCAACTGCTCCGCGGTGGTGGGCGAAGGGCCCAGGAACATCAGCCGCTCGTTATAGAGGATGGCGCCTGGATGCTCCATACCGCCGAACTGGAAGCCCGGCACAATTACGAAATCATATTTCTCGAACGGACGCGGAATGCCGGTGTAACTTTCCATCCAGTCCAGCGAAGCAAATACTGTCTGGAAAATGTCGTCCAGCTGGGCAAGTTTGGCAGGGTCGCTTTCGCGGTAATACACGCTGCAGGGCTCGCCGTTGCGCTCCCGCGTCTCTTTTTTCCACAGGCCTGCGGCAAAGGCGAAAAGATAGGTGGGCAGCGGCTGAGTCTCGGCAAAAGATAGTCGTTTGCGGCCGCCGTCCGTCTCGCTGGTCTGCAACGAACCGTTCGCGACCGCCTCCCATGCCGCGGGCATATCCAGCGTAAGGGAGAAGCGTCCCTTTAAGTCGGGCTGGTCAAAGCAGGGGAATACCGTCCGCGCACGGTCCGGTACGAACAGCGAATACATAAACTCCCCGCTGCGGTTCAGCGACCGGTCGCCGGCGATGAATTCTATATCTATGGAGTTGGCCCCCTTTTGCAATGCCGATGCCGGCAGCACTATGTGCTCTGCACGGACGTCGGGGCGCAACTGACTGCCGTTCACTGTCAGCGCAGCCACCGCTCCGCTGTCGGCCCCGAAATCGATCTGCAATTCGCTTTTGCGCGCCAGGCAGAAGGTGATGGTTTCGCGCCCCGTCACCGACTCGTCCAAAGCCTCCGGCAGGCGGAACTCGATATCGTATAGCACATCGGACACCACCGTCTTGCGGTATCCGGCCAATTCTTGCGACACTCCTTCCTCCAACGCAGGTACATTTCTGCCGCACGCGATGGCCATCAAGGAGATGATAACGACAAAGCATATCTTTTTCATATATGCTAAGATAATGAAAACTATGATTATTTGCTGCTCGTTTTTTAGTGGTTCTCTGAAAAAGTAATTATTTTTTATTACCTTTGCTCAAAAACCGGAATATGAGTAAGACTTTTTTTGAAGAAAAGGGTGAAGCACTGCTGGAACAAATCGGGATGAGCAAGAGTGAGTTTGCCCGTAGAATGGGTATCAGGAAACAGAATGTTAAAGCGCTGTTCAAAACCAAAAATCTTGAGACAATTCATAAGGCGTCGGAGGTGCTTGGTGTGCCGTTTGTTATGCTTACGGGATATACAGAGCAACCTGATTTGAGCGAAATACCTATCCAAGCCCCTGCAGAGGATGCCGAAGTAATTGAGAACGGAGATAGCAAACTGACTTTTGAGTCTTTGGTTGGGCGCATCAATCTTGTCCAGGATGCCTTGCAGGCACAAGCAGCTCACGCAGTCAATCTAGCACTGACTGCCCGTAACTGGTTGGTGGGATATTACATCGTGGAGTTTGAACAGCACGGCGAAGACCGGGCCAGGTATGGTGATCAGTTGTTGAAGCAATTGGCAATTCGCCTTAACAGAAAGGGTTTGGGCGAACGTCGCCTGTACGAATATCGCCTAATGTATCAAGTATATCCTCAGCTTGGTGGGGTTGTTGCAGATTATGTCCTGAATAATAGGGAAGATGTAATTCTGCGGTTGCCGACCGCAAAAATACAAACCATTGATTCACTGATAGATGAAAAAATGCGGTTGACAACCGCAAAATTCATTAGAGAAGAGTGGCAAACACCTGCGGATAGGCTGTTTTATCGTCTTTCAGTTACACACCTTGTACTTCTGTCTAATCTAAAGGATCCCTTACAACGGGCTTTCTACGAGCAAGAGACCATCCGTGGCTGTTGGACACTGAAGGAACTGGACCGCCAGATATCTTCTCTCTATTACGAGCGTATGGGTATGGCGAAAGACAAGAAGGCTTTGCAACGGCTTACAGCCCGAAATGCGCAACAGATAACCCCAAAGGAGGTTATTCACGATCCCGTTACGCTGGAGTTTCTTGGAATACAACCGTATGAGGACAACACAGAAACCAAGCTGGAAACAGCTATTCTCAACAATCTGCTGCGGTTCCTGCTGGAGATGGGCCGGGGTTTCTGCTTCGAATACCGCCAGAAGCGAATCCTCATCGACCAAGACTACTTTAAAGCAGACCTTATCTTCTACCATCGTATCTTGAAGTGCCACGTAATCATAGATTTGAAGATAGATCGCTTTCGCCACGAGTACGCCTCGCAGTTGAACCTATATATGAACTATTACAAACACGAGGTGATGCAGCAGGACGACAATCCGCCAATAGGCATTTTGCTTTGTGCCGACTATGGCGAAACAACTGTGAGATACGCTATCGAGGGGCTCTCTCAGAACCTTTTCGTTAGCAAATATCGACTGGAACTGCCGTCGGAAGATGAAATCCGTAAATATATGCTGGATAATATCACTGAGGAGGATTTCAGGAGATATAGAGAAGATGCCGGGGCGGTCTCTTCCCCAGACTAAAGCCCGCAGCAATTTGTGTCAATAAAAAAGCTGTGAGTCTACCAGAAGAAGAACAACCAGACGGCCCATTTGGCGGGGACGCCGCTGGCGTGGCCTATCGTGTGGTAGCTCGCATCCTGCACGGTTCCGTCGCTTTTGATATGGCCAATGGTGTGGTAGCCCGAATCCTGCACGGTGCCGTCGCTCTTGACGTGGCCTATGGTGCTGTAGCTCGCATTCTGGATGGTGCCGTCGCTCTTGATGTGGCCAATGGTGTGGTAGCTCGCATCTTGAACGGTGCCGTCGCTTTTGAAGTGGCCAATGGTGTGATAGCCGGCATCTTGAATTGTGCCGTCGCTCTTGACGTGTGCGACGGTGCTGTAGCTGGAATTGGTAATAGTCTGGGCCTGGGCGTTAAAGCCCATCGCCAGCAAGACGGCGGCGAACAAAAGGAATACAAAGCGTTTCATACCCGGCAGTAACTGCAATTATTATTCCCACTCGATGGTTGCCGGGGGTTTGGAGGAGATGTCGTAGCAGACGCGGTTGACGCCGCGGACCTTATTGATTATGTCATTGGAGACCTTTGCCATAAAGTCGTAGGGGAGGGGGAACCAGTCGGCGGTCATACCGTCGGTGGATACCACAGCGCGCAGGGCCACCGTATATTCGTAGGTGCGCTCGTCGCCCATAACGCCCACGCTGCGCACCGGCAGCAGCATCACGCCCGCCTGCCAGATGGCGTCGTAGAGGTTGTCG
>JAFZYD010000027.1 GCA_017616475.1 Bacteroidales bacterium | reverse complement strand
ATATGGTCCTTGGACTGAACCTTAACTTTGCCTTTGTAAATCTTCATTTTTGTTGGTTTTAAAAGGTTAATTATGTTGGTTGAAAATTATTTCTTGTGGACTTCGTCCCAGGCGCGGCGCACAGCCGCAATCATCTCTTCCATAGCGGCTTCCGGATCTTCGGCCCGCATCACGCCGCTGGTGGTGCCGGTGGCGTCGGCGCCCGCGCGAATCACGTTGTAGACATCCTGTCCGCACTTGATGCCGGCCGCCTGGAGCACTTGTATTTCCGGGTTCACCTTCTTGATGGCGGAGGTTGTGGCGCGCACGTACTCTTCGTCGCTGGTGACGCCGGTGCCGATAAGTTCCGAAGGCTCGGCCACAATTATGTTGGGGTTAAGCAGCGCCACAGCCTCTGCCTCCTTCAAAGAATCGGCACAGACTATGGAGACCAGGCCGACCTCGTCCGCACGCTTGATGGATGCGGCCAGATCGGCCAGTGTCACAGGCTTTTCCGCGTGGTTGAGCATAACGGCGTGGGCGCCGGCCGCCTTAACGGCCTCGGCCAGGATGGAGCCCTGCCCGCGGCCTACCGGAATAGGGTCGATGTGCTGCGCCACAATCACCAGATTGCGGGTTTCGTGGGAGAGCATATACAAATCGGACGGTTGCGGAGTGAAGAGTATCCGCACGTCATATTTCTCTGCTGCTGCGTCGGCGGCCTTGGCCAGCTTCAGCAACCGCTCGCCGTACATATAGGCCTTGGGCCCGATCTCAAAGAACGGCGGTTCTATTTTAAATCCTTTATACATAGCACAAGTTTCGCAAGTTAACTATTTGCTTTTCTTGTACGTTAGGAACCTTGCGAAACTTTTTCCTACCGCACAATCTTTTATAACGTATCCCCATCCCTAAACCGAAGCTATGGAGCTCTGCTCCAAATCCCTTCCCTCGGGGAAGGGACTTACCATCGCCCTTCGGGCTCAAATTACTTATTAAGCTTAGCTCCTACGGCGCCGCCCGGGTGAATTAGGGCGAACTGCTCCAGAGTATAGTCGGTCATAACCATAAGGGCGTTGAGCATAGCGTCGAACAGGGCTATGGTCACCACGTAGCTGGTGGTCGCCATAGTATTAAGGCAGTCGCTCTCGCGCTCTATCTTCATAGGCACCACTATCTGGGACTTCTGCGCCAGTATGGAATTCAAGTTTTCGGTAACGCCGATCAAGGTCACACCCTTCTTGTTGCAGACGTCTATGATGGGCAGCAGCTCGGCAGTCTTGCCTCCGCGCGAAACCATCACCACAACGTCGCCCTTCTTCATACAGCCCATACCGCCGTGAACCGCCTCCGCGGGCGAAAGGAACTGCGCCCCTTTCTCTATGCAGCAGAGCGAATGGGCGAACTTTTTGGCGGCGATGCCGGAGCTGCCGCTGGCGCAGGTTGTGATGCGCGGCGCGGCCGCAAGCGCCTCGACAGCCTTGCAAAAGCTCTCCTCTTCCAGGTAACCGGCAATGTCGGCAATGGCCTTGGCCTCTATGGCGATGGATTCTTTGGCTTTTTCAATAATCTCTTTGTTGGTAAGTTTCATATCTACGTTTGTTTACATCATACATATTGTTGCGGCCCCTTTGGTTGCCAGTTCGCCGGAGGCTTGCGGCAGATAGCGCCGTTGCAGCCTTTCCGACTTGATTTGCAGCCACAGGGTGTTGCGCGCCCCGCCGCCGGAGGGAATTATCTCCGTGACCTGCTTATCCGGGTCCAGAAGGTCCACCAAACCTACCAGCGTGGCGGCGGTGGACTCGAAAATGGCCCGCAGAAAATGGGCCGGGGTGTGCTCCGGCTTGACGCCGGTGAAGCCCTCCAGTCCCTTGTAGGAATCGGAACGAGGCTTTGCGGCGAGGCCGTCGCAGCCTGCAGGAACTTTGCGCGCCTCCTCTTCTAACTGAAGGATGGTCTTGTCGGGGGCGTAATTCTTCTGATACCACTCCACCGCGGTGGCGCCGTTGCCGTCGAAGGCGAGCTGGAAAAAGTGGCCGGCGTCCAGGCCGGGGGCTGTGATGATGCCTTGGCGCGGACTGTAGCCCTGTTTATAGCCGACCGCAGCCAGCACCGTTCCGGTGGACTCGCTAATGCGGCTGCCGCCCAGAATGCCCGCCCCGATGGCCACCGCATAGTGGTCCAGGCAGCCGGCGTATACACGTGTCCCTCTGGCCAGGCCAAAAGCGGAGGCGCCTTGAGCGTTCACCACCCCTGCCAGAGTGCCGATAGGAAGCGGCTCGGAAAGCATCTCCTGCTTGAGACTCATTATCTCCAGTGCTTCGGGCCACCAGCTGCCGCTGCAAACATCCAGCAGGCAGGTCATAGACGCGGTGCCCGCATCGCCCGCCCTGCGGCCGGTGAGGGCATATACCAGATAGTCCGAAATGGTCATCACATATTCTGTGCGGGCCCAGAGCGCGGGGTCGTGTTTCTGGAACCAATCCAGCTTGGCCAGCATCCATTCGCCGTCCGGAGTGATTCCTATGCCGGTTTTAGTCAGGAATTCGGGGTGCTGCGCCAGCCGCCTTTGCCTCTCGCAGCCGCCTTTGGCGCGGCCGTCGGGCCAAAGCACAAGCGGCGTCAGCGGCGAGAAGGAAGCATCCAGCAGCATAAAACTGTTGGCCTGCGAAGAATAAGAGACGCCGGTGATATCGGCAGCAACTATTCCGGCTGCAGCAATCGCCTGACCAATGCAACTTTCAAGGGCATTCTTGAAGGAACCTACAGGCAACTCGCAGCGGCCGACGGCAGTGTTCTTGGGCACGGCCACGCGGCCAAGCCCGCACAAACTGCCGGATCCATTGTAGATGCCCGCCTTGAAGTAGGATGTCCCCAGATCTATGCCCAGAAAGAAGCCCATCAGAAAAGTCTCTCTATAAGTTTTTCGGTAGCTTCCAGCATCAGGTAGCCCGCACTCACGTCAAAGAAAGAGTTGCCCGATTCGTAATATCTTTTTTCTACAGCCTCGCGGGTAACCACGTAGCCCTGCAAATCGCCGTTGGCGTAGCCAATGAGAGAGACGTTGCGGAAAGCCTGCTTGAGCGAGAGGCCGAACTCAACGAACACCTCGCCCGGCCACGCAGCCCACAAGTGGTCACCCACCTTTACTACTTGAATCTCGGCAGGGAGGCACGATGCGTAGACATCTTCCAGTTCGTTGTTGGCGCCAAGGGTAGCCAGCAGCAAAGCCTCTTCGCTGCCGAACCAGTCCACCTCAGCGGTGCGGGTTTCGCGCTTGTCTGCAGTCGGGTCGGCTTTGAGTGCCTCAAAATGAGCCTTGGCACGGTCGCGGTTGGCCACCGCCCACTCTACCGACGGCATATTGCGGCGCGGCAAATCCAACTGCCTGCTGAGCACTGCAATGTCCAGACTGCGGTCGAAAACCACCCCATCGGCCGCCTTGGCAATTATGGACGACGCCACAATCTCGCCCAGGCGCTGCGCTTCGCTAAAGTTGTTGCCGCGCGTCACGTGGCGGGGGCTCTGGTCGCCCGAAGTGCCGGTAAAATAGGCCACGGGGCAGCCGGCGCCCAGCAGTTCCTTGCGCAGCAGCTCACGGGTGTAGTGCGGGAAATCGGCGCTGCAGAGACGGGAATCTTCGTGCAGCACGGTGGGATGCATACAAACCACCATCATCGCACAGATGTATTTCTTGTCGAGGCCGCGCACCAGCATAGTGGGCACCTCCATATCCTTGGGGCCTGCCGGGTCGTGGCGGTTTGTACCAAGGCCGGTGGCATCGCCCATAACGAAGCCTATTTCTGCTTCGCGGGCATTCCCGACAGCCTTGACGCCGGCCGCTACCGACTGTGCCACAACAAATTCCATATACGCCTCGTCGTAGTGCGGCACAACGGAGTCGTTGCGGCTTATTACCACGTCGAACGGGGTCGGCGCGGAGTGTGTGTGTGTCACGGAGACAAGAATGTTGCCTGCCGGAATGCCCGTCGCAGCCGATATGCCGCTGCGGATGGACGCCACCTGCGCTTTGTTAAGATAAAGAATATCGTGGGTAATGAACATCACCTGCCGGGCGCCGTTATCCAGATAGAGCGCGGTGCAGGTCAGGGGGTCGTGCGCCCCTTCGCTCATACGCATCACATACGGGTAGCCGTAAAGGAACTGCGAGTTTTTGGGGGTTATCTCCTCTATCTCAGCGCCGGCTTTCATTATTTTGCTTGTCATTTTAATATTCGTTTACCCAGTCGGGTTCGATGTTCTTGGCTATAGTTTCGGAGACGAATACCGAAGTGGGCACGGTCTGCATAATGGATTCGGGAATGCGCGGGCTCACCGGACCGTGAAGCACCAGACGGGTTGTGAAACGCTGCCAGGCAGACGAAGTGCCGTGGATGGTGATGGCGTGGGTATCGTTGCGATACTTGGCTGCAAGCACGTCGCGAGGGCCTATTGTAGCGGCTTTAGGCGGCACTGCAGCCAGGTTGCCGGAGAGGCCGAAAGCGCCGTGCAGGGAGTTCTGAGCCAGGGTGAAAGGGCTCAAGGTGCACACGCGGGCGCCCATCTGCTTCCACTCTTCAAGACTGCCCTGGAACTCGGGAGCGTCGGGCTCTATGAACGCCAGGTGGCCGGTCCAGCCGGGGCCGGCGTACACTATGTCGGCGCCGCCCATATCTTCAATCATCTTGCTGTAGTCGTTTATGTTCTTGTTGGTGAAGCCGGTAAAGTGGCTGCGCTCCGGGCGGAGCTTGGGATCCAGCTCGTAGTAGAAGTTGTGCAGCATTGCATAGGTAAAGCCGCACTCCCAATCTTCCGGTGCGATGTTGCCGTCCTGGTCTGCATATTCGTCCATTGCGAAAGCATACAGGTTGTGGCAGTCTATGTTGAGGGCGTTGCACATACGGGCCACATAGCGGTAGGTGGTCACCGGGTTGGGGAGAATCATCACCACCTTTTTGCCGGTATCGGAAGATTCTTTGAGGCGGCGGACCATATCCTCAATCATATAGTGCTCTACGGATGCGTCGGGCACGACCTTGATTTTGTAATCGGGATTGGGGTGCTTCTCCATATCCTCGCGCTTGATGGCGGCGACGCGGTCTATAACCTCCTTGTCCCTGAAGGGAACCCACTGCGAGGGCTGGTATATGAACTTCTTATCTGACATAACTGTATTTTTTTATTGTTTATAATATTCTTTTCCGTTTATCCAGGTGCTCTGGACGCTTAAATTGCCGTCCATCACCACAAAATCGGCATCGTAGCCCGCCGCCAGCAGGCCCTTGGACTCCTGCACGTGCAGCACGCTTGCCGGGTTGTAGCTGAGCAGCTTGCTGGCCTCGGGGAGGCTCAGCCCCAGGAACTTGACCGCATTGCGCAGCGCCGCATCCAGGGTGAGGCCGCTGCCCGCCAGAGTGTGGTCCTTTACGCTGCGGGCCGGGGCACCGGGGTAGTCAAAGCAGATGTCACCCACGTTGCCGAAGGTGTAGGTTCCCGGAGGGAAGCCCGCGCCCACGTTGGCGTCGGTAATGAGGCACACCTTGCCCGGGCCGCTCTTCTTGGCGGTGAGGGCCATCTTCACGGCAATCGGGTCTACGTGCACGCCGTCCAGAATAAAATCGACGCTGACCCGTTCGTCGGCCAGCACCGCCTCCACTATGCCGCTGGGGCGCACGCCCGGCTCCGAAACGGGCGGGCAGGGAAAGACGTCGTAGAAGTGGGTGCAGTGGCGCGCGCCAAGCTCTATGGCCTTTAGCGCCTGCTGCACGTTAGCTGCGGTATGAGTCATAAAGACGGGGGTGCCGCCCTCCGCCATTATAGGTATAAGGTCAAAGATTCCATCCACATCCGGAGATATGCTGAAGATGGCCTTGTAGGGCTTTGCGGCCTCTATAAGGGCACGCACGCGCCCGGCGCCGCCGCCCACTATCGCATCTTTGTTAAAGGCGCCCGTAAGGGCCAGGAACGGCCCTTCCAAGTGGAAGCCGAGGATGTTTGTGCCCGCCGGCCGCGTTGCAGAGAGCGTCTTTAGATAGGAGGCGTCCTCCCCCATCGGACGGGGCGAGAGGGTTGGCAGATAGCTGGTCACGCCGTAGCGCGGCAGAGTGTCGCATACGCCCGCCAAAGCCTCCGGACCATTGTCCACCAGGAAGTTATGCACGCCGTGGATGTGCAAATCTATGAAACCGGGGAGTATGTAAGACTCGCCGCAGTCCTCTATTTCGCAATTGGGTTTTTGCTCCGTAACGGCAGCTATCTTGCCGCCGTCCAGCACCAGGTAACCGCTCACTACTGCGGTTTCGGTAACAATTCTACCCTTTAAAGCTTTCATTCCGCCAAAGACCTATCTGCCGGTGAGTTCGTGGTATTGCTTGAGGATATCGGCGCAGTAAAGCCCTACGCCCACTACATCGGCCCCCATACTAATAAAGTTGTAACCCATATCGATGAGTTCCTTAGCGCCCTGCGCGCCGCCGGTGGTACCGGCAAATTTGCCGTACTTATGGGCGAGAGAGGCCACTCTCTTGCGTGTTTCCTTGAGCAGCGGGTTGCCGAAGTTGAGCGGGTCGCCAATGCCCTGGCTGAAGTCGGCCGGGCCAAAGAACAGCATATCGAAACCGGGCAGGGCGGCAATCTCTTCCAGTTCTTCCAGCGGCTCCGGGTCCTCTATCTGCAGCACTGTAAAGCGCTGCTCGTTGGCCTGCTGCATATATTTGGCGCCGTCCAGCAAGCAGTATGCGCCGTCGGCATTGCCGCCGTCTATCGGGCGCCTGCCCACCGGGTGGAATTTGGTGTAATATACTATCTCCTTGGCCTCTTTAAGGCTCATCACGTGCGGCACCATAATGCCGGTGGCGTCCATCTCAAAGGGCTTGATGAGGTTGCTGTAGGGGCCGCGGGAAACGCGCACCATAACGTCGGCGCCGTAGGCCTTGGCGGCCAGAATCTGCGCCTTTATATCCTGCCAGCCGTTCACGCAGTGTTCACGGTCCAGCCAGAGGCAGTCGAAGCCGCTAAGAGCGGCAATTTCGGCGACCTCCATACCGGTCATATTCAGTTTGAAGCAGGTAGCAACACCACCCGCTCTCATTTTTTCAAGCACTCGGCTTGGACGCATATTTTCTACCATAATATTTCGTTTTTATTGATTCTGACTATCTTCCTCTTTGACGCTGCGCTTGATGAGTATCAAGAAGATGACGCTGATGAGCGCCGAGAGCGATACCACGCGGAGTATCAGCCCCATATCCACGCTGCGGTCGCGCAGGATGCCAATCACGTACACGCCCAGGCCGCCTATTACGGTGGTGAACATATTCATCATACCATACGCGGTGGCGCGGTAGCGCTTGTCGGTGGTGGCCACTATTATGGGCATCAGGTTGGTATCTACAAACATACGGAAGAGGCCATAGACCACCATAAAGCCCACTACAACCCACAGTATCAGCACATAACCGGCAAAGAAGGCCGCGGGGGCAGCGATGCAGATTCCAATTATGGGGATGTCGATGCGGGCATATTTGTTTTTCCTGGTCCAGCGGTCGGCAATAAAGCCGCCCAGCAGAAGGCCTATTATCTGCCAGGGGTTGAGGAACAAGGTTGCCAGCATACCGGCGTGAGTTTCGGACAGGTGGAACTGCTCCTGATAGTAGGTCGGCAGCCAGGAGCCCTCCACGTTGGCCAGAATGCCCACGATGCCCCAGAAGACGGAGAGGCAGATAAAGGCGGGGTTGGTAAAGAGGTGACTGAAGGCGTGCCAGAAGGAGACCTTTTCCTCCGGCTCCTGCTTGACATCTTCAAGCAATATGATATCCTGCTTGGGCTCCTTGGGGGCCTCTTTCAACGCGAAGAAGCAAAAGACGGTGTAGGCGATGCCGATAACGCCGCAGATTACAAAGGCGTAGCTCCAGTCGTTATGGGTTGTTGCCAGCAGCGACCCCAAAAAGCCCAGGCTGGCGCCCAGCACCAGGCCGGACTGATGGAAGCCGGTGGCGCGGCTCTGCGTTCGCCCTTTATGATAGTCCATTATAAGCGCCAGAGCAGCAGGCAGATAGCAAGCTTCGCTTATACCCAACGCGATGCGGCACGCGAGCAACTGAGGGTAGGTCACCGCCCGGGATGTGAGCAGGGTGATGACGGACCACGACAGCAAGCTTAGCACAATCACTTTGGTGCGGCTGAACTTATCTGCCAGATAGCCCGCGATGGGGTTGGTAAGGCCATAGGCCCAAAGCAGGGCGGAAGAAAGCAATCCGAACTGCGCGTCCGTCATTGGGATGGCCGCCCTTATGGAGAGTCGCATTGTTGCGACCATAGAGCGGTCCAACTGGTTCAGTGCGGCAGCGATAAAGAGAACAGCAACCACCAACCAGGCATATCCGGTGGGCTTTTGCTGTGTGCTGGAGTTGGTATTCGCCATTGGAAAGCCGGAATCGGACACTAGTGCCGGTTCCGGCTCCAAAGATAATCATTTTTAGAACTTATAGTTCAATTTAAGCATTCCGTTTATGGGCGCTGCGGGGAAAAATCCGCTGTCGTCTCCGTAGCTCCAGGCATCGGCCACGTAAAGGCTGTCCAGCAGGTTGTTCACAAAGAGCGAGAGCTTTAGCTTGCCAAAGTTGTAGGAGGCCGCTGCGTTGAGCACGTTGTAGGCGGGCAGGGTAAAATCTTCGCGGGAGGTGTTGTCGTAATTCTGCTTGCCCACAACCTTGTCGGAGAGGGAGATAGTGAAGCGCCTGGTGGCGTTCCAGGTGGCGGAGAAAGCTCCGATATATTCGGGCGACAGCATAAGGTTGAGCAGCCCTTCGTCGGTGACTATTTTATTGCGGCTGATGGTGCTGTTGGCATCGAAGCGCAGCTGCGGCAGAGCCTGCCAGCCGGCGGAAAGCTCCACGCCGCGGCGGTAGCTGACGGGGATGTTGCTCTTTATCATATAGCCGCTGTCGGAGAGTTTGCCCGTCTCCACCAGCTGGTCCTTATATTCCATCGCATAGAAATTGGCGGCGAAGGCAAAATTAGGCATATTGAACCGATAGCCGAACTCGTAGTCCAGCAAGCGCTCCGGCTTGACCGGGTCGCCGCCGCCGGTTATTGCGTCCTTTATGTCGGCACGCGTGGGCTCCTTGTGCGCCAGGGCGGCGGAGGCATAAATGTTGCCGCAGGGACCAGCCTTCACGGTTGCGCCAACCTTTGCGTTTATGAAATTCCACGGGTTGTAGCAATCTATCGGGGTGTAATCGTCGTCGATGCCGCTAATGGTGTAGCGGATGGTGCGCCACTGCACGTCGCCGTAAATGTTTGCGACTCCGTCGGCCAGGTAGAGGGCGCCCTTTGCAAAAGCGCTGAAGTCTTTCTTGAGGCCGTTGTTGTCGTACCAGTGCTTGTCGCGGTCTACATCTTTATCGTCCAGGTTGCGCACCCAGAGCACCTTGCCGTAATGGTCGCCGTCGTAAAGGCTGTAATTTGCGCCAATCTGCGCCAGGCCGCGCCAGGTCTCGTATTTAAGGTTGGCACTGGCGGCATACAGGTCGTTGTCCATCCATTTGCGGGACACCAGGTCGCTGCGCTCTCCGCTCCCTTCGAAGCCGTAGTTCTTTAGCTTCTTGTTCACTTTGTACTGCTCGTAAAAGCCCTGGCCCTTGGTGTAATGGAGGGTCGCGCTGCCGTACAGGTTGTCCGCCAGGCGCAGCGAATAGTTGGCCTGCAGATTGTGCTGGCGGTAGTTGTCGGTCTCGTTGCGGTAGTAGGCGGTATTGCCGGCGTCGTCGGTATATTCACCGGCTGAGTTGTAGCGGCGGTCGGCGGCCATCTCACTGGCGCTGATGCCGTTCCAGGTAATGCCGGTGCGCTGGCGGCCGTAGATGTAGATTAGTTTGGCGATGCTGCGGCGGCCGGCCCAACTGCCGGTGGCCATAAACGACCGCTCCCGGGCGAAGGCGTTGCGGATGTAGCCCTCGGTACGGCTGCAGTTGAAATCGACGTCCAAGCTGAAACCGTGACTGCTGCGGCCGGTGCCCGCCTTGACCCCTATCAGGCCTGTGCAGAACGACCCGGCGGCCAGCTCTATTTGGGAGTACGGCTGCGTCTGCGGGAAAGCGGTCATAAGGTTGAGGCTGGCGCCGAAGGCCCCGACCCCGTTGGTGGAACTGCCCACACCGCGCTGCAGTTGGGCGGAGCTGAGCATAGTGGACAGCGACGGGAGGTTGACCCAGAAGACCTGCTGTGACTCGGCATCGTTGTAGGTGATGCCGTTCAGGGTGACGTTCATTCGGGTCGGGTCGCTGCCGCGCACCCTTATCTTGGAGTAGCCCAGGCCGGTGCCGCCTTCGTTCACGGTGACCACGGAGGGCATCAGGTTCAGCATCATTGGCAGCGAGCCGGAAGGGTTCTGGGCAGCAAGTTCCGCCGCCCCCATTTCGCTGAAGGCCACCGGGCTCTTGGCGTCCACCCGGGAAGCCGACACCACGATGCTGTCCAGCGCAGTGGGCGCCGTGTTGTCTTCTAATGAATAATCTTCTTGATTCTGCGCCCAAGCAGCGGCGCACAGCGGCAGAAGTGCCGCAACAGCAATGAATAATTTTTTCATAATGTTCCTTTACGCGGGTCCTAACCCGATCAAGTTCTGTGGGTTTAATCTCAGCTTCGCGCCCTGGCTTGCTGCCGGCTGCACGACGCACCCCATTTGTTGCGGCAAATATATAACTTTTCCCGGCAATCGCAAGCGGAGGGATAGGCCTTGTAGGTGCCTGCGTGGCTGGTGGCTCCGCTTGGGAGCCCGAAATCGGCCTCGCAAGCGGACCGACCGCCCTCAGAATACCCTGCCGCCCCGCACCGTCCGCTTGCGATTGCCTGAAAAGGCGCAGGACGGAGCTATCCGTGTCGGTTACGGGAGATTTATCGATAGAGCACTATATGGTTCCCCAGGCGGTTGGCCATAAAGCGGGCAAATTCGGCCCGGGAGGGGAATTGGAAGCGGATTTGCGTGCGGCAGCGCTCAGGGATGCGGGTGTTGCACACGATGGTTCCCTTTGCTTGGTAGACTTTGTCCAGGCGCGGCCCGCCTATCTTCATTATACTGCAGGGACATTCAGGGAGAATGCCGGCGATGCCAATACCGATGCCCGACTCGAAGTGGCTGGGCAGGGTGTAGCTCTTGCACATCGAGAGCGGGATGGTGCAGTGGGCGAAATCGACGGTGCCGGCGGCCCGGTTACTGGAAGACGGGTTCGCCATAAAGGCGGGGCGGCCGGTGAGGGCCTTGGCCACGATAAGTGTCCAGAGCGACGGAATGTCCCCTTCGCAGCCGGAAATTATCCCTTCGTCGCTCAGGCGGGCCAGGGCCAGGCAGGAGGTTGTACGGCAGCTCTCCAACAGGTCGAAGCATTTAATGGTGAGGGCGGTAAGGCCGTACCTGCCGCATATCGCCTTGAGGGCACGGTACATCCGCTCTGCGTCGGATAGAGCCTCCCGGCTATAAGTCTGCGCGGTGTCTTGCAAGGGTTCAGCCACAGTAGCACGGTATTCCTCTTCCAGTTCGCGTATTGGGATATCTATGAACTTTGCCCCGTAGGTGCACGACACAGCCTCCCGGTCTATACCGGAAGATATAAGCCACGACGATGCGCCGCCTATAAGGCCTATTCGCTGCGCGGCGAGGGTCTCCAGCACCGCAGGGTTGTATGGGCTCGGCAGCGTAGTGTCGCCTGCGGGGGCGCCGCCATCGCCTTCGGCATCGCCCTCCCCGCCCCGGCGCCCGCCATCATCTGCCAGCGGCAAATTAATGAGCCTGTGCTCCACGCCCCGCTGTTCCAGGAACGACGCAATCTCGAAGGCCGCCGCAAAGCTGTTGTGGTAGCCGTCGGAAAGCAGCACCACCGGGCGCGGCAGCTTCTCCCAGACGCGGGCGAAGAGCTCCTCCGTGCCGCCGGTGGCTATGAAGCAGACGGGGTTTTCCACCCCGGTCAAATCGGAGTCGCAGCCAATAAGCCGTATCTCTTCCCCGGCAAACGCCCGCAGCGCCTCATCGCGCCGCCCAATCACGCTGCCGATGTCGTGCAGCGCCGAAGCAAAAACAATTATGTTCATATCTTGATGGTATTTTTATACTTGATTGTGAGGTACAGAGCCCGGATGGCAAGGTGCACGAAATATGCCCCCATAAGTATGTGGATGGCCGTTTCGTTGCTCACCGACGGCCCGGCAGCGGTTGTCCCTATGAGCCAGGCTGCAAAGAAGCCGATTGCGCACAGCACGGTGGAGTTGCGTAGTTGCCGCGATGCCGTGGCCCCTATAAAGATGCCGTCCCATATGAACGCCGGGCAGCCGATTAGCGGCATTGCCAGCAGCCACGGGGCGAACCGGGCGCCGGCGGCCACCACCGCGTCGTCCGAAGTCATCAAATGGAAGATGGGGGTGCCGAGCAGCCAGTAGATGCCAATGAAGAGCACCGCCAAAGCCCAGCTCCAGCGGAAAACTCCGCGTACGGTGCTGCGCAGCCCGTCATCCGAGCGTTCGCCAATGAACCGCCCGGTGAGTGCTTCGCCGGCGTAGGCGAACCCGTCTATGAAGTAAGAGAAGAACATCAGCAGCTTCATAATTATGGCGCTGGTGGCCAGCATCAGGTCGCCGTAGCGGGCGCTGATTACGGTGAAGCCTACATACACGGCTATGAGTCCGAGCGAGCGCACGAACAGGTCGGCGTTCATAGCGAAGAACTGCCGCAGGCCGCCCTTGATGGTGCCGCGGGCGTCAAACCCGGCAAAGACTTTGCGGTAACGCAGCGCCACCACCGCCAGAGCAAAAACGAGCCCCGTCCACTGCGCGATTACCGTGCCGGCAGCCACGCCGCTGAACCCCATCCGCGGGAAAAACCATATCCCGAAGCCAAGCAACACGCTGAAAACTATATTTACTACATTGACTATCAGGTCGGTAGCCATAGAATGAACACTGTTCTGCATCCCGATGAACCACCCTCTCAAGGCGAACAAACTTATGGTTGCGGGCGCCGCCCAAATGCGGATGTAAAAATACTGTTTGGCCAGTTGCTCCACCTCCGGCGAACATTTGATAAAGAAAAAGGCGACTGTGACGATGACCCACTGCAGCGCCACCAGTGCCAGACCGGCCGCCAGGGCTATCCCCAGCGAACGGGCCAGCGCCTGCGCCTGTCCGTAAGTGTCGCCCCGCCCGAAGGCCTGCGCCGTGACGCCTCCGGTGCCCGCCCGCAGAAACCCGAAGCACCAATAAACCAAATCGAAAATGGTTGTGCCGATGGCGATTCCGCCCAGGGCCGTGGCGGCAGCGAAGCCCCCCTCACCGTCCAGATGCCCCACCACTGCCAAATCCACCATCCCCACCAAAGGGACGGTAATACCCGCCAAAATGCTGGGCACCGCCAGCCGCAATATCTCCCGATTGAGTTTCATCGACACCAAAGATACGTTATCTTTGTAAAAAGATTCCTCTATGGCAGATAATTATCTTGAAAGGCGACAGCAGGAGCTGACGGAGAGGCGGCCGGTGGTGAGGCGCACCGGGCATAGCCTGGACAGCCTGCTCAAAAAGAACCGGAGCTACCGGGGATACGATCAAAGCCGGGTAGTTACCGGGGACGAGCTCAAGCAGCTGGTGGCGGCCACGACCTTCGCGGCCAGCGGAATGAATCGCCAGCGGCTGCGCTACCGCCTTGTTACCAAGGACGAGGCCGGCCAGGTGCTGCCGCACATCACTCTGGGCGCAGCGCTGCCCGATGAGCATCTGCCCCACCCGGGCACTGAGCCGCAGGCCTTCATAGTGGTCTGCGCCACCGAGCCGGAGAACAAGATTATCGACATAGACCTGGGCATCGCCGCCCAGAGCATCCTGCTCAAGGCCGTCGATATGGGCCTGGGCGGCATTTTTATATTGAACTTCCGCGCCGCGGCGGTGCGCCAGGCGCTCGGCCTGCCCACAGACCCCATCGCCATAATAGCAATAGGAAAACCAGCGGAAAAGATATTCATAATCCCCGTGCGCGAGGGCTCAGACCTCAATTATTACCGCCGCGACGGCGCCCATTTCGTGCCCAAACTCCAAGCCGACGACCTGATTATACGTTAGATTTGCGCGCCTTACGCATTTAGTAAGAAACCGCAAATTATACGATGAAAAAACTCTTCATTCTTCTCTTTGTGCTCGCTTCGCTATTGCCGCAGGCGGCGAATGCACAAAACCGGCGGGAGATAGTTTTCACGCTTGGCGTCCCGGCCGAACGGTATCTCTCCGATTATACTAATGACATTTATTCCTGGGACCTTTATTCCGGCTATGAGCCGCGGTTCGTCAAGGATTATTTCACCCCGGCGCTGGGCGTCCAGTACCAACAGTTCGTAACCAACCGTATCAACATAGGCGTTATGGGGGCGTGGGCAGCGACCGGCGACCGGTTGTACGAGCCTGTCGACAGAGCTTTTTCTGACAACCGAGACCAGCACAATTTCTATCTGCTTGCCCAGGCAAGGTATTATTACAAAAACCAGGGCGACTGGCAGTTCTATTCGGGGCTAGGCGTCGGCGGCAAACTGTCCGCCACCTTCTTGAACGACAAGCGTCAGTCTCTCAAGCCGGGACTTGCCTACGAGGCGGTCCTGCTGGGCATCCGGCAGGATGTCATAATCCCGATATTTGCAGAATTAATTTACGGAAACACTTCGTTCGGCGCCCGTTTCGGCATCGGCTTTACATTCTAGCACTATGAAAAAGTTATACCTGATTATACTTGTGCTGGCCCTCGCATCTTGCTCGAAGGCCGACAGATATATAGACGAATACAGCGGCAGCGAAGAGCGCAGCTACTCCATTGCAGAGAACTATCTCGCCATACTGGCCACCAACCTGGTGCCGGACTATCTCCTTTCCCTTGAATCGGCCCTTTCTTACGACGAATACGAATATTACAAGACCAGCGCAGGCAAGTCTTCATACGAAACCGGCGGCAAAAGCATCCGCACCCCCGGCAACACCTGGACCGTGAGCGCCAAGAAAAAGGTGGACGGGCTCAGCATCACCTGCAAGGGCGGCGGCGTGTGGGAACTCTACCGCGAAGGCCCGTATACCTACTACGACAACGAAGGTGAGGAGAAATACACCACCGTGTGCGCCCTGACTGCCGAAATGCTTGAGGACCTCGGCCACGGCCACTACAACTGGAAGGTGACCTTCAGCGGCAGCCGCACCGAGCGCGAAGGCTACTCCTGCATCTTCCACTCCACCCCAACCCTGACCTACCAGGACGAGCAGTCACGCACCTACACCTGGGACTACTGCTACGGCTCCGCCACTATGCTGATAGACCATAACGGCGAAAAAGTCGATATGGCCCGTATGGACTTCGACGGCAAAACCACCCGCTTCTATAGAGGATTATAAGCTATTCACTGCGCCGCTCCAAGCCGGCAAACGCTCCACGACTGCAATGCTACGAGGGACTTCGCTTTTGTTTGCCGTCTAAGCGCCGCGTATGCGGAGTGCGGCAATTGCTTGCGGCGGATGTCTCCACCCGCGGAGTCATATAGCGGGAGGGGCCCGCAAGCTGCTAGTTATCGCGCAGCGATGACGTAGCAGATTGTGGGAGGGACGTAGCGAGCGCCATCAGGCGCGAGAGAAGCTCCGCAGCAAGCAAGCTGCCGCCGAAGCGAAGTGGCGCCTTGGGTACTATTTGTAGCGGATCACCAGCATATCGCCTTCGTCTATGACGAGGGCGTTTTTGCCGGCGGGGCATTCGGAGACAGCGCCTGTGCGGCTTATGATGGAGACGGGAGCCGTGAAGGAGGCGAGCACGGCTGTTTTACTCTTGTGCGTGGAGTTGACAATGGCCACGTAGCGGGCGTCACCATTCTCTATGAACGATACGAGCGCTGTACGGTCGCTCTCGAGGGATGCGATGGCCTCAGGCAAATCGGCGGCTACCAGCGGCCTGCAGGCGAACGGCGTCGGACCTGTAAAGCGCGTCTTGACGACATTGCAGCCGGCAAAGATATCCTGCCGGCACTTCATCTCCAGATTGGCCGCCTTGAGCACATCGTAGGCATCGGTCCAGCGGCCGTCGCCCATTATAGGCGCCCAAGAAGTGCCGCCAAAATCGCGTATTGTGAAATATTGCATCACCTGCGCCCCGTAAGCCAGGTTGGTATTAATCTGCAGCCGGACATTCTCCAGGGACGGCTTCTCGTGCATATTATGTGGGCTCTCGCGGTCTATCCAACACGTAGCTGCGAACGCCCAGAACGGGATGTTGTGGGCGAGGCAGGTAGCCAGCACCGCCTCGTTGCACATATACCACCAATTCAGCAGCCCGTAAGCCATAGCCGGGTAGCAATCATATGAAAGCAACTGCAAGTTGCACTCGGCTGCATATCGCTCCACGTAATCGGCATAAAAATCGGTACCCAGGGCGCGCATAGAACCCAGCGGGTCCAAATTGATATACACCGGATGCGCCGGGTCAAGCGCCTCTATGTGCTCCTTTATATACTTCAAATCCGGGATTCGGTTTAGATTGGGCTCGTCACAAATATGCCACCCGAAAAGGGCCGGATGGTCCTTGAACCCAAGCACCAAAGAATCCACGGAGGCAAAATCCACATAGTCAATATTGTGATGATCTGTATACGGAGCCAGCACCGCCAGAATCTTGACGCCCGCCTCCGCGGCAAGATCCAGCTGATGCCCAGCGCCCGACTGGTCCATCTCCAAAGTGACCAAATCCAGCCCCGCCTCCGCCAACTTGAGGTAATTGTCTTTAGTGGCGGCATCGTCGCGAAAGCCAAGATATCCCATCGCCAGAATTCTGTCGCCGTCCTTGGCGAAAAGGCCCGCCGCACACAGCAGAGCCACAATCAATATGCAGAGTCTTCTCATAATGTCAAAGTGTTTTTTCGAAATGCTGATAGTCCCGGCTGCTGCGCCAGGAACCGCCCCACTTCCACCCGCGGCGGGTAAAGGCGCGGTGGCAGGCATCGCCCGACTTGATATAATACGGGCAGGCGCGGGAGCGGTCCGCCCAGGCCGCCGCTGCGGCGGGTTCCACCCGTGCACCCTTCACATAAGGGTTGTAGAGCGGATTGATATCCACCGCCAGCCCTTTGGCGTGCTGCGAAAGCAGCTTCATACCCGGCTTGCGGCGAAAATTGAAACAAGATGAATTATTTGCCGCCATAGAGCGCTCGTCGTCCGCCCCGAACTCGTCTACCAGGAGCATCTTTTCTATGCGGTAGCCGGCGTCGTAAAGCTCGCGGAAGATGGCCAGCAGGTCGGCGGCGACCGCCTTGGCACACACCATCTCCCCCACCTGCGGCCGCCCGGCAAAATTGCGGTGGAGCACCTGCAGATATACAAGGTCGCCGCGGGCAGTGGTGCAGCCCGGGGCGAACGAAACGCCGTCTATGCGGGCAAAATCGTCCGCGTCCAGGGCGCGGAAGCCGAAGAAGTTATCCTCCCCCAGCAGCCGCAGCTGGACCTGCGTGAGCACGCTCCCGGCCGGCCAGCGGACGTTCTGTGAATAAAGGGCAAACGGCAGCCACAAGGCCACCGCCGCCAGAATAATATGTTTGGAAACAGGGTGCACCTACTGTGCCTGTTTTACACAACGCACCGGATAGAGACACGCACGGCTGTCGCCATACCAAAGACGGGCTTCGCGTTTGTCGGGCAGGACCACTGTGCGGCTGCCGCCGTCGTCCCAATATACAAAGCGCGCAGTAGAAGAATTCCAGACTGCGAAATATTTCTGTCCGTTGCGGTCGATGTGAGGCAGTGCCGGGCCGCTGTACGTACCCGCGGAATAAGGGAAATAAATCTTTTTGCCACCGTCGGCGTCGAAGAAGAAACCGCGGTCGCCATACTCCATCTTGTCGTCGCACTCAAAATCGCGGAAAGCATTGGCGGGAGCCACCACATACCCTGCCGGGCAGGGGTCGTAGATGGTCTTGACCATATCTTTCAGAGGGCGGCAGAATTCAAAATCGGGGTTGCCCCAAAGTGCGTGGTTAGTAGAATCCTTGTGAGTATTGTACCAGTCAAAGGCATCGTAAACATCTTTGTAAGCAACAGGCTTGAAGGCCTGGCGGGGATGCTCCACAGAATAGGCGATAGTGCGCTCACTGTTGACATACATACCCTTGGCCAAAACAACCACAGGGAACGGGTCCTTGCGGCCCCACTGGTAATAAAGACCAAAGGCCTCGGCGCCGTCCTTGGGCTCGCGGCTGGTGGCGCCCAGGTTGCGGTCCATCACCGTCCAGGAGATTTCATCGCTGTTGGTATAAGTAAAGTCAAGCGGGGCGTCGGTGCGCCAGATATGCCAGCTCCACAGGCACTTGCCGTCTGCATCGTAGACCCCGATCTGGGCATTGCCCTCCGCCTCGCCGGCAGTGAAATATATTTTGCTGCCATCAAAAAGGACATTTGCAAGCACATCGTTCTGGTTGAGCAGAATCTTTGCCGATGCAGGGGCGATGGCGGCACTTGCGGTGTGGAAGCGCGCACCGGACATTATGCCCTGCTGGCCATTACCTATAACCGTAACATCGAAGCAATAATAACCGGGGGCGGAAACCACATAGCAGTTGGCGTTGCCGGCCTCGCTGAGGTTTATATACTTCGGCGCCTTTTCGCGGCCGTTCAGCACCAGTGCCGTAAGGACCGCAGCAATAACGAGTATTGTCTTTTTCATATCTGTTGTACTTTTTATCTATACTTAATTACCAGCATATCGCCTTCGTCCAGCACGAAATCACGCTTGCCGGGCTGTTGCTCGGTGAAAGCGCCGGTGCGGTCTATAGTGTAGGCAAGGTCGGCAAAATCTACTGTCACAGTGCATTTGGAGAAGCAGTCGCCGTTGACTATCGCCAGATAGTCGTTGCCGTTGTTCTCCTCGAAGCCCACAAGGGCGGTCTTGTCGCAGGATACAGATGCAATCTGCTGCGGGAGTTCGGAGGCCAGAAGCGGACGGCAGTTCCAGGGTGTCAGGCCGGCGAAGCGGGTCTTGGTCACCTTGCCGCCGTCGAACACGAATGCGCGCTTGTGCATCTCCGCGTTGAACTCCTTCATAAGGTCGTAGAGTTCCGTGTAGGTGCCGTCTGCCATAAGCGGAGCCAGGGTGGACACCGTGTAGGCGCGGTAAACGAAATACTGCACCACCTCTGCGCCGTAGGCAAAATCGGTGTAAACCTGCAGGCGCATATTGGCCATATCGGGCATATACCGGTGTTCGTCTTCCATATAGCACGATGCGGTAAAAGCCCAGAACGGAATGCCCTTCTTGCGGGCGATGTCAGAGTTGACCTCCATACATTTGTACCAATAGTTCATTATGGTTCTGTCTGCCATTATGGGGTACTGGTCGTAAGAGAGAATCTCCATATCGCAACCGTCCACCATAGTCTGGATATAGTCGCGATAGCAGTCGGTGCCCATAGCGCGTATGCTCGCCTCCGGGTGGAGGTTAATGTGCACGGGCTTGTCGGGAGCGTATTGTTTAACCCACTCCTTGCGAGCTTTCAGATCTGGAATAAGCCACAAACCCGGCTCGTCAAAAATATGAATCATAAGGCAGTCGGGGTCGTCCTTTACCATTTCAACTACGCCCGGGAGCCAGGGATGATGAAGCGTATACTTGAGCCCCGCTTTGCGAATCATATCCAGTTTGTGGCTGACGGTGGCCAGCATATCGTCGTCGGTGCGCTCCCCGTCGCCGTCCATATCATAAGCCTCGCCGCCCTCCAGGGTGATGATGGTGAAGCCGGCCTCAGCTGCTTTGTTGTAATCTTCCTGGGTGTTGTTGGTGGCCGGCAGGCCTCCGAAAATCTGCAGCTTGGCCTTGGGGCGGGTGGCTGCGGTGAAGGGATCCTTCACCATCAAAGGGATCTTTTTGGTGACGACCTCGCCGCCCGGGGCTATTGCGGTGAGCACAATGTCGGGCGCGAGCGCCGGGTCGGGAGCGGTAATAACCACCTCTCCGCGGCGGCCGCCGTTGGGAGTCACTTCTGCCTTCCAGCCCTCGCCTGCAGTGACGCTGACCTTAGCCTCGCCATCCAATGAATAAGGCACTGTGATGGTTTCACCGGCACTGACAGCGTACCTGGGCTGTTCAAAAACAAAGGACAACGGCTTTGCTGCGACCGTTGCGGAGAACGCCGCCAAAGCCATTACGAATACAACTAATCTCTTCATATATAATGTGTTATCTCTTTTCCTTCAAGGCTATTTTATACATCCGCGGCCAATACTTGCCGGTGATGTAAATGCTTCCGTCGGCCGGGTTGTACGCTATGCCGTTGAGCACGTCTGTGCGGCCGGTGCGCAACTCTTTGGGCAGCAACCCTTTGCAGTCTATCTCCGCCTCTACATTGCCGGTGGCGGGGTCTATTATAATTATTTCGTCTTTGGTGTAGATGTTAGCCCAAATCCTGTCGTCTATATATTCCAGCTCGTTCAGCAGATTCACGCTCTTGCCGCCGCGGCGCACAGTGATACTGCGGATAATAGAGAAGTCGGACGGACGCACAAAATAAACCTGGGCGCTGCCGTCGGTCATAATAAGCTGGCTGCCGTCGGTGGTAAGGCCCCACCCTTGCCGTCGGTTGGGAAACTGGCCTGCAGGAGAGAAGGTGTCCCGGTCGTACACCAGGCATATCCCTTCCAGCCAGGTGAGCATATAAATCTTGCCCTCAATCTCGCAGCTCCCCTCGCCGAATATCTCCTTCTGCATACAAATCTGCCTGCTGGGGATTCCGTTATAGAGGTTCACTTCGCGCAAAGTGGATTCGCCGTACTGGCCGGTGGTCTCGAAAAGCCTCCCTTCGCTGAAGAACAGCCCCTGGGTGTAGGCCAGAGTGTCGTGAGGATACTCCTCAAGCACGTCCAATCTGTAGCGGGCAATCTTATTTGCGGGAGCGCACGAAAGCACCAGTACAGCAATCAGGATGGCCGGCAACAACTTTTTCATATCGGATTAATTGCAAGAAACAGCTATGGAATAAACCCCTGCACGACCGTTGCCGTCCGACAGGAACACCAGCACCTCGGATGTGCTTGCAACCGAGGGCGCGCTTACATCGATATAACCCTTAGTGTCGGAGGTCCTGGTGACCGATGCAATCCAGCCGTCCTTGGCATAAACAATAAGCTGGGTGCCGGCGCCACCGCCGCTTATGGTGTAATTAACGCTGCGGCCGCCGCCTTTGGCCATAGAGAGTGAGGTCGTGGTCAAAGTGAGGGTGAGCGCCTCCTGCTTGGGCAGGACAATGCTGGAGCCGTCTGCCATCACAAAGGTAACGGAGCCTTCGGCATCCACCACGTTGTTTATTACGGGCGTCCCTATTTGGCCCACGTTGCTCCAAGTTGCGCCGTTGTCAATGGACACCTCTATATTGCCGGAAGTAATGCGGAACTGCGGCACTACGCTGCCCGCGGCCGCCTCTATTTTGTTACCTTGTGCATCGGTGAGCCAGGCTCCGTTCACCATCCAGTAATACTTGCCATCCAGCACGCCGACAGACACATTAGCTGTCGAGTTATAGACCGTTACAGAACCGGCCTCCTTAAAGGTGACAGTGTAGCCTACCACCTTGCCCCCTTCCGAAACCGGGGCAAACGAGGTCACCTGGTCGGCTGCTTGAATAGCCTCCACAATCTTTCTCAAAGCAGCTACATTGTCGTTGACCTTGGAACTCGAGGTGGTGAGGGCATCAATCTTCTTTTGCAGTTCAGCAATCTCCGCATCATATTTCTGACACGAAGACACGACCAGTGCAAAAGCTGCCAGTATCGTAACGATTCTTTTCATTCTACTTGACTTTTATTACCAGCATATCGCCAGGCTCTATGGTGTAGTTCCAGGCGCCGGGCTGTACCTCGGTAAAGGCGCCGTCGTGGTCAATTGCGTAGACCATATCGTTGAACACGGCGTTGACGCCGTTTGTAGCAGTCCAGGAGTTGTTAACAATCACCACATATTCATTGCCTTTGTTCTCAATTATGGAAACCAGGGCGTCGTGATCGGTGATAAGGGACTCTATCTGGACAGGCAAGTCATACATAGAAAGCAGCTTTACGATGTGCGGGTCGGGCAGATGGGTTGTACGCACCTCCTTGACATTGCATCCGGAGAATATATAGCCACGGTTGTGCATCTCGGCGTTGTACGCCTTGCAGTAATCGTATATAGGAGTGTATTGCACCTCGTCGTCACTGTAATATACCTTGGTGGTGTGCGACGCATCCGCCCATCCCCAGGTCTGCAGCGGAGCGTAATCGGTGCCGGAGGTGCAGCGATATACGAAAAATTGGTTCACCTGGGCGCCGAAGGCCAGGTTGGTATTGCACTGCACTCGGATGTTCTCCAGAGTAGGGTCTTCCCTGAACCACTCCCTGCAGCAAAGGGTAAATGCCCAGAACGGAATATTGTATTTCTGCCCGATCTTGCGCACCACCGTAAGAGACTCGGTCCAGGTTACATCTACGCCTGCAGTGAAAATCGGATATTGGTCAAAAGTAATGAACTCGAGCTCGCACTCACGCACGTAGGTGTCGATATATTCTTCGTAGGTCTCCACGCCCGTCGCTGCAGAAGATGCGCTGGCGGGATGGAAGTTGAGATAGATCGGGTGATCGGGATCGAAGGTCTTGATGGCCTTTGCCTCATATTTGAACTGGTTCACATTTACCACTGAAGGCTCGTCGCAAATCTGGTATGCGACCAGGGCGGGGTGCTGCTTTGCATAATTCACCACCCTCTCCAGTTCGGGGTCGGTGCCGC
The DNA here is from genome assembly GCA_017616475.1 of Bacteroidales bacterium. Classification (GTDB taxonomy): domain Bacteria; phylum Bacteroidota; class Bacteroidia; order Bacteroidales; family UBA932; genus Equibacterium. The sequence goes on along the minus strand of JAFZYD010000027.1, from coordinate 10,358 downwards.
CGGTGCGATAATAGTCCCCAGCAGGGCCGTTCACAAAGAGAACCCCTTTCATACCATATTTGTGAGCCAGGTCGAGCTGCTCCTGCCAATTATCCCAATACTCTATTGAAAGCATATCGAAGCCGGCGTCCGCCATCTTCTTGAAGTGGTAGTCGGTGGCCAGCGAAGTGGGCAGTGCATAATATGCCATTGCAGCAACGTTGGTGCGGGTTGCGTCGGAATAAGGGTCGCGCACCATAATCGGGAGGTTTACTGCCAGGCTGGCTCCGTCTGCTGTTGCGGCCTTTACCAAAATGTCGCTGGACGATGCCGGGTCGGGAGCTGTGACCACAATGTCGCCCTCCTTATCGCCGGCGGCATTCACAACTGCGCTCCATCCCTCTTTGGTGACGACCTCCAGCGTAGCGGCCTGCGGAAGAGTATAGTGCATAGACACACTGCTGCCGGCGTCTACGCCGTAGCGGGCCTTGTCAAGTGTGATGTGGAACTCTGCATCTGCGGGAATGTCCACTCCGGCGCTTGGCGCCGCAGTGCTGGCCATTTCCTGCTGGAGACGGTCCGCCTCCTGCTGCAACTGCTCCAATTGCTCTTTCTGCTCCTTCTGGCAGGATACTGCCAAAAGCGCAACCGTAACTAATAATGCGGTAAATCTTCTCATATTATCTATTTAACTTTAATTACCAACATATCACCGGGGTCAATCTGGATGTCGGGATACACGCCAGGCTGATATTCGGTGAATTGACCTTCACGGTCTATCATATACACCATATCGTTTAGCTCGAGGCCAACTTTCTGGGGCTTTTTCCAAAGCTTGTTTACAACCACCACATACTCGTTGCCGCGGTTCTCGATAAAAGAAATCAAGGTTTCTTCTTCTGCGGACAGGTTCTTGATTTGAGGAGGGAGGTCCTTAGGGTTGAACACATCCACCCAGGCATCGAACACCCCCGGATTGCATATCTTGGTCACATTGCAATCTGCAAACACGAACCCGCGGTTGTGCATCTCGTGGTTGTACTGCTTGCAAAAGTCGTAGACTTCTGTATAGGATGCAATGCCGGTGGACCAGTCAACCACCAACGGGCAATAATTGGTGCCGGATGTATTCCTGTACACGAAATACTGGTTTACTTGGGCGCCATATGCAAGGTTTACGTTGCACTGGAGACGTATGTTCTCCAGCGTAGGATCCTCACGGGAAATTTCCCTGCAGCTTAGGGTAAAGGCCCAGAGGGGAATGTTATACTGCTTGCAGAGGCGGAAATACACGGCAAGCGAGCGGAACCAGGAGGGATCTATGCCGTAGGTATAAACCGGATACTGGTCGAAAGTGAGAATATCGAACTCGCAGTCACGGACATAGGTTTCTGCATATTCCTCGAACGTTTCCACGCCATAAGTCCAGGAAGAAGCGTTTGACGGGCCCAGATTGATATAAACCGGATGGTCGGGATCCATCTCCCTGACAGCCTTCCTTTGGTAATAAACATAGTCAAGCCATTTTACAGAAGGCTCGTCTATAATTTGATATGCCGCAAGCGCCGGGTGGTTCTTTGCATAATCTATTGTCTCCTTGAGCGTAGGCGACGTCCCGCCGCTTTCGTAATATTCTCCGGCAGGGACATTTATAAACAGCACCACCTTGAGACCATATTTATGGGCCAGATCCAACTGTTCCTTCCAGTTGTCCACATACTCGACGGAGAGCATATTGAACCCGGCTTCTGCCATCATCTTGAAATTATAGTCGGTGGCGAGTTCCGTATTGAAGCAAAAATATCCCATCGCCGCAACGTCGGTGCGGGTCGCGTCGGTATACGGGTCGCGCACCATAATCGGTAAATTGACGGCCAGTCCGGCGCCATTTGCGGTGATGGCCTTTACTACAATATCGCTGGAGGTCGCCGGGTCGGGGGCGTTAATCACAATAATGCCCTCTTTATCTCCGGTGGCGTTCACGACAGCGCTCCAGCCCTCTTTTGTTATTACCTCCAGCGTAGCGGCCTGCGGCAAAGTGTAGTGCACGGACACGGTGCTGCCGGCATCGATGCCGTACCGATCCTTGTCAAAGTCAATGAAAAATTCCGCATTTTCTGATACGAAGACACCGCTTTCGGGCGCGCCGGTGCCGGCCATCTCCTGCTGGAGACGGTCCGCTTCCTGCTGCAAACGCTCCAATTCCGCCTTCTCCTGCTTCTGGCAGGAAGCCGAAAAGAACAAGACAACTATCAGCAATGCGGTTAATCTTCTCATTTACTTCACCTTAATTACCAACATATCCCCCTCGTCCATAGCAAAGGTCGCCGGGCCTGCGGGGCATTCTATAAACTGTCCGTCTCGGTCTATCACATAGACCATATCGTTCAACACCAAATCGAGGGTGTTTTTGTCTCTGTGCGAGCGGCTGCATACCGCTACATATTGGTTGCCTGCGTTCTCCAGGAAGGAGACCAGGGCGTTTCCTGCGGTGGAAAGGGCGCCTATCTGGGGCGGCAGGTCGGCCTCGGAAAAGGCCTGGCAGAAGAAGGGCGGAACTCCGGTGTAGCGAACCCTGTCCATCTTGCAACCGTTAAAAATATAGCCGCGCTTCTGCATCTCGAGGTTGAACTCCTTGAGAATGTCGTACGCACCGCTCCAGGTGCCGTCCGCCATAATCGGGGCGAAATCGGTGCCGCCGTACTGCATAATGGTGAAATATTCTACCACCTGTGCGCCGTAGGCCAAATCGGTATAAACCTGGAGGCGCAGATTCTCCACGCTGGGTTTTGCGAACAAATTCTGCTCTTTGTCTATCCAGCAACTGGCGGCGAAGGCCCAGAACGGGATTCCGTATTTCTTTGTGATAGACGACACCGCTTCCATACACTGATACCAATATCCAACTATACCGTCGGGATACTGCGGGTCAGTTTCGGGCCGCATAGGGTACATATCGAACGATATGAACTTCATTTCGCAGTCGCGGGCAAAGGCCTCTATATAATCGTGGTAATAATCCACGCCGAGGGCGCTGGGGCTGCCGTCCGGGTTGAGGTTGATATACACCGGATGCACCGGATCAAGCGATTCTATTTTGTCTTTCTGCTTTTTGAGATACGGGATGAGGGCCGTGCTCGGCTCGTCGTAAATGTGGTAGGCCATAGTAGCGGGGTGGTCCTTGAGCAGGTTTATAACCTCGTCCAGTCCGGTGTATTCGTCGCCGTACTGGGCATAGCGCTCTGCATAGTACCAAACCACGGGCACCGCTTTCATTCCCACCTGGGCGGCGAAATCCATCTGCCGCATATAGTCCGACTCGTCGGTTTCTATGGTTATTGCGCGAATCCCGGCGTCCGCAAGCTTCTGGAAGTTTTCCAGCGTTGCCACGTGCGGCTTGAAGCCGTAGTAGCCCATAGCCATAAAATCGGGACGGACAGCGTCGGTATATGGGTCGCGCACCATAACATTGAGAGTAGCAGATGTCCTGTGCCCGGCGGCATCGGTAGCTGTCACCACCACGTCGCAGGGCGAAGCTGCCTCAGGAGCACTGATGGTTATCCGGCCGGTCGCTCCCTGGGCATTAACGTCAACGCTCCAGGCGCCGTTGCATTCCGCCTGCACGGTAGATTCAACCGGCAAAGAATAACCTACGGTGACGCTACCCCCGGCATCCACTGCATAGCGCGTCTTGTCAAAGGAGAAAGCGAACGCCGCATCTTCTTGAGGCACGACACTTTCGCCTTCCGGCGCAACAGTGCTGCCAATGAGCTGCTGCAGACGGTCCGCCTCCTGCTGCAGACGCTCCAATTCCGCCTTCTCCTGCTTCTGGCAGGAAGCGGCAAAGAGCAGTGCAGCAATAAGCAATATGCAGTTTATTCTTTTCATTGCCTACTTATATTTAAACACAAGCATTTCGCCCTTTTCCAATAAGAAATGGGTCAATCCGGGTTCGTATTCGGTAAATACACCTTCCTGGTCTATAAGGTAGTAACTGTCGGTAAACTCTATGCTGACAATCTGGTCTACACTCCAATAGTTGTTCACGACCACTATATATTCGTTGCCCTTGTTCTCAACGAACGAAACCAGGACGCTGTAGGTGGAATCGAAACTTTTTAGGCACTCCGGATAATCCGTAACGGCAAGGCGGGTATCGAAGGTGGACTTTTCGCCCGTGCTGCGAATCTTGGTTACATTGCAATCTTTGAACACAAAGCTGCGCTTGAGCATCCGGGTGTTGGCGTCCTTGAGCGCGTCGTAGGCGGCCGTCACTGTATTGTCGTACATAAACGGAGCATAGGTGGTACCGCCATAGGCACTCATAGTGAAATACTGCATACACTGAGAGCCAAATGCAAGGCTGGTGTAAATCTGCAGGAGTTCGTTATACTTGTTGGGCTTCTCGCGCCTTACCGCCTCTCCCTCGCTGTCTATCCAGCAACTGGCTGCGAAGGTCCAGAACGGAACCCCGTGGCGCCTGGCGGCATCGGCCACAATCTGCAGGCAATAATGCCAGTCGCTCTGTATGCGACCGGGATAGATGGGATAAATGTCGAACGATATAAGGTCCTGATCGAGATAATCTGTAAACAGGTTTATATAATCGTAATAGGAGTCGACGCCAAGCGAGCCGGAAGAGGCGTTGGGATGGTAATTGAGATATACCGGATGGTCGGGGTCCAACTCTTCCACCATATCTTTCATCGCCTTGACCCTGGGGGCATCTTCGATGCTCGGCTCATCGCAAATCCACCAGCCGAAGAGTTCCGGGCGGTCCTTCATCCGGTTAATGAAATCTACCAGCTCACCGTAATATGCGTCCCGGTTCTCGTATGCACGGCCGGCATAGCCGCCCACGATTAGCAACACCTTTATGCCGTACTGGCGGCACAAATCCATCAGCGACTCAAAACCATAATCTTCTCCCTCTACGGTAATTATACTTATTCCGGCATCCGCCAGCCGCTGGATGTTTTCCGGAGTAGCATTGAAGGTACGGAAATAGTAGCCCACAGTCTCCAGCCTGGGCCGGGTGGAGTCGCTGTAGGGGTCGCGTATCATCAAATTGATTTTGGCGGAGGTCTTCTTGCCGTCCGGCGCAGTGGCCACAGCTACAACATCGGCATATACCGCGGGATCCGGGCAAGTGAGCACTATCTCGCCCCCGGTCTCCGAACTGTAGTTGACCTTTGCGCTCCAGCCCTCCTTCACAAGCACCTCGACGTCTGCCTTTTCTTGCAGCGAAAAAGCGACGCTGACGTCGGAGCCGGCGTTGACGCCGTATTTCGTTTTGTCAAAGGTGAAGAAAAAGTCCCCATCCTGCGGTACGTCGGCATTGGCGGAGGGCGATGCAGTGTCGCCCACCCCGGCAGCGAGGCTTTCTGCCTCCTGCTGTAGACGGGCCAACTCCTCCTGCTCCTGCTTTTGGCAGGAAACAGCCAGCAGCGCGACGGCCAGAAATATGGTGACTACCCTATTCATTTACCTGCTTTACACAACGCACGGGAATTGCGCGGACTCGCATATCGCCGTAGTACCAATTAAATATACCAGTAGCAACATTGTAGAGGGTTTCGCAACCGCCCGCATCGTCGTAGTAGCCGTAGCGGCCGGCAGTTGAGTGCCACAGGGCGAATTCTTCGCCACGGGTAGAGCCCCTGTACTGACGACCGGCAAAAGGATAAAAGTTGGTCTGGCCGTAATCGCCGTGCACCAGGAATCCGTTCTCAAGAACTTCTGTGCGGCTTTCGTCTGCCAGAATCAAGAAGGCATTGGAAGGAGCAACCATATACCCAACGGGGCACGGGTCGTAGATGGACTTCTGTATATCTTTGAGTGCCAAAGACTTCTGATAGTAAATATTACCCCAAAGAGCATCGGAGCGGCCGGTGTACCAGTTGCCGTCGGCGTTTCCGTCAGACGAGAAGGGACGCAGCGGATAACGGGAAGCGAATGCAAATGCGTGTGAAGAATTCGTCTGGAAATCGCAGGGGTACTCGAAAGGATCTTTGCGGCCCCACTGGTAATACAAGCCGTAGGTATCTTCACCGTCCGCGGGATTGGCGCTGATGGCGCCCAGGTTGCGGTCCAGCACAGTGAACTGCAGCATATCGGGGTTGGTGTGGGTGCGTTCCCTGGGCATATCGGTGCACCAGATGTGCCAGCTCCAAATCACATACCTGTTGTTGGAAACAGATATCGACGCATTGCCCTTTACGCCGCTGGCGTGGAAATATATCTTGCCGCCGGACAGGCGCACGTTGCTTATCATCCCGTTCTGGTTCAGTTGAATCTTGGTGCTTGCCGGTTCCAGTAGTGAAGTTGCGGGAAAATCGTCGGCGGGCACGGCGCCGTTCATAACAATGCCGCTTTCGCCGCAGCCGGCAACGGTCGCGTCAAAGTAATAATCGCCCTCTCCGGTTATAATGTAGCAGTTGGCAGTGCCGTTCTCGCTGAGGTTGGTCCCGACCTGCTGCTGCTGCCCTTCCTGCCATATTGCCACCGTCTTGACATAATCGCCCGCGGTGAAAGTAACCAGCGCGCTGCGATAGGCAAAAGATTCGTTAGCTGTTGCGGTAAAGGCAATCTTGTCTACGCGGACTGCCTTGGTGCCGCCGGCGGTGAGCCAGGAAGCGGCTTCTGAGGCGATAGCCACCTCGTATTCCAGATTGGTGTTGAGGTCCACCTCAACGGTGCCGCCGTCGCAGCCTATGCTGTATGCCTCCCAGGTGGGATACATTACCGGGAAGTCTTCTTTTACTGTGAGAACCGCCAAATCCATTTCTGAGGTCACCATATGGCCCATACCGTCGCTCACCATTACTGTGACGGTGTTGGAAGCGGCATCCGCAGGAGCCACGAACTCAATCGCACCCTTGTACGGAGTTTCTGCGGTGACAGTGGCTTTCCAGCCTTCGCCGGCTACGGGAGTAACCGTATATGAGCCGGTTTCGCCTTTGATCACATACTCGACCACAACCCTGCCTGCTGCTGCCAGAGTACTGCCGTCGCCGCTAAAAGAAACGGCCAGGGGGACGTGCTTTTCCAGTTTGAGGGCGGTGCCGCCAAGAAGGTTGAATGTCACGTATGCAGCGTCCTCTGTAACGGAGGTCACGAGTTGAGTGTCAACTGCGGGAATCGGTGTCCAGGTATTGCCGCCGTCCGCAGACATCTGCAGCGCATATTCTTCTACCTTGAACTTGAGGGCGGTTGCAACGGGGACCTTGGCTCCTGAAGCATCGGTGACCCAGTCGCCGCCGACTTTCCAGAAATATTTGCCGCCGCTCTCGCCCACGGTAATGTTGGAGGTCTCCTTGAAAACCTCTACGTTGCCGGCGTTCTTGAATGTAACCACATAGCAGTTTTCGCCGGGGGTCACGTATTTCACGAGGTCGCCGCTCTGGGCGGTCGCCACCAATTTCTGCAGACCTGCCACACCGGCGTTAATCTTGCCGACAGTGACTGTGGTGCCGGAGAGGGCGTCCACCTTGGACTGCATCTCCTCGATTTTGGTTTTGTAATCTTCGCAGGATGTGGCCACAATGGCAATCATCGCGATGATGGGCAATAATATCTTTTTCATCTGTTGAATGTGTTATTCTTGTTTAATGCAGCGCACAGGGATGCCGCGGGAGCGGAAATCGGGCTTGTGGTTTAAGTCGCCATTTGAGGCGTACACCATAGAAGTTGTTCCGCCGTCATCGTCGTCCAAATGATAGCGGGCCGCACACGAGTGCCACAAGGCCATTACCGCCTGTGACCTGTCGACATAGCCAACAGCGTCATAGAAGCCTTGGTATAGCCTGCCGGAATAAGGATAGAAACTGGTCTGTCCATACTCACATTTAAGCACGAAGCCGTTGTCCAAATATGTAATGCGGGATTTTTCCTCAAACACGTAGAACACATATGACGGCGGCACCATATATCCTGCCGGGCATGGGTCGTATATTGTTTTGGTCAAACTACTGGCAGGCAGTGTCTTTCTGAATTCAGGATTACCCCAAAGATAGTTGTTGCGGGTGCGTATCCAGTCATAGCGGTAGTTGATTGTGGTTTTGAATGCCGAATAGGGACGAGCCACGACTCCAGCCAAATCGATGCTGGCATTGGAGGCCATATACGACAACATATCGTCCTTGGTGAACGGGTCTTTGCGACCCCACTGGTAATACAGGCCAAAAGTGGCCTCGCCGTCCGCAGGATTGGTGCTGGTGGCGCCAAGGTTGCGGTCCAGAAGAGTGATTGGCACTCCGCCCGGGTTCATATGGAGCCTGTCGGCGGGCCTATCGGTGCACCAGATGTGCCAGCTCCAGACAACCCTGTCGGACGCGTCGTAGACGCACACCGTGGCGTTGCCCTTCTTGCCGTTGGCGTGGAAATATACCTTGCCGTCTTCCAGCCGCAGGTTTTCGATTACCGGCTCGGGATAGCCCTCCATCACAAAATCGACATCGACCGGGCTGAGGGCGGCGCTTTCGCTGTGGAAACCGACATTCGGTATTATGCCCTCCTGTCCGTTGCCCATAACGGTGGCGTCAAAATAATAATCGCCCTCAGCCGTAACAATGTAGCAGTTTGCGGTGCCGCCGGCGCTCAGATTCTGCCCGGAAGCGACCGGAAGCCCCTCCTGATAAATGGTTACGACTTTGGAATAGATGCCCGAGGCGATGGTGACGGCAGCGCTGCGCATATTGTGGCTGTCGTTTGCCACAGCAGTGAAGACAAGCACGTCGGTGCGCACCGCTTTTGTGCCGTTGGCGGTAAGCCAGCCGGCCGCGCCGCTGCCCAGAGTCACTTCATATTCCAGGTTCGTATCGAGAGTTACCTCCGCCTGTCCGCCTTCGCTGCCTATGCAATAGGCCTCGGTTGCGGGAGCAAGCACAGGAAAATCTTCTTTCACAGTGAGTTCCGGCAGATTGAGGACGGTAGAAATAAGATGTCCCTTGTTGTCGCCCACAAACACTTCCACACTCTGCGATGCCGGGTCTTCCGGCGCGGTAAAGGTTATTGTGCCTTTGAACTCGGTTTCATTATCGATATGGTATTCCCATCCGTCGGAGGCCGAAATTGCAACGTTATAAGCCCCTGCTTCGCCATTGATATAATAATCCACTGCCACTTTTCCGGTTGCGGCAAAGGTGCTGCCGTCGCCGCTGAAAGCGACCGAAAGAGGGAAATATTTGGGGAGATTTATAGAAGTGCCGCCGTCCAGAGCGACGGTAACAGAATTTGCATCTTCGCTTACCGCGGTCACGGCCGGAGCATCGGTCGCAGCCATTGTCTTCCAAGTCTTGCCGCCGTCCACAGACATCTGGAGAGCATAATCCTCTACCTTGAACTTAAGGTCTGTCGCAACAGGGACCTTTGCCCCGGAAGCATCGGTAAGCCATTCGCCGGCCAACTTCCAATAATAGCTGCCGCCGCTTTCGCCCACGGTAATGCCGGAGGTCTGGGAGAACAATTCCACCACACCCGCATCTTTAATATCTAAAACGTAGCAATTGTCCCCGGGAGTGACGCTCTTGACTTGCGCCGCATTCTGCGCCGCAGCCACCAACTTTTGCAACCCGGCCACTCCTGCATTTATCTTGCCCACGGTGATTGTGGTGCCGGACAAGGCATCCACCTTGGACTGTAAATCATCAATTTGCGTTTGATAATCTTTGCAGGAGACAACCGCAAAGGCTAACGTCAAGATAATGGTGAAAAACGTTTTATTCATTATGGACTTTATATGTGAAATGAACATATCGCGCAAATATAACGGATTTAATTCAATTATTTTCTAATTTAGCGGTCCAGAATTATCAACCTTTTTTTAATCATATGATTTACACTAAAGAAGTGCAGCAAATGTGCTGCGTTACCAAAGGCGCCAACCACGCCAATGCGCCCATCCCCGAGGAGGGCAAATGGGTGCACGTAAAGGAAATTAAGGACGTTTCCGGCCTCACCCACGGCATCGGCTGGTGTGCACCCCAGCAGGGATGCTGCAAACTCACCCTCAATGTCAAGGACGGCATCATAGAGGAGGCTCTGGTGGAGACTCTCGGCTGTTCCGGTATGACCCACTCCGCCGCTATGGCATCTGAAATTCTCCCCGGCAAGACTTTGCTGGAGGCTCTGAACACCGACCTCGTATGCGACGCCATCAATACCGCAATGCGCGAGCTCTTCCTCCAGATTGTCTACGGCCGCACCCAGTCCGCTTTCAGCGAAGGTGGTCTCGCAGTGGGCGGTTCCCTCGAGGACCTGGGCAAGAACCTCCGCAGCCAGGTAGGTACAATGTACGGCACCAAGGCAAAAGGTTCCCGCTATCTGGAGATGACCGAAGGCTATTGCACCCGTATGGCCCTGGACTCCAACAACGAAGT
>JAFZYD010000026.1 GCA_017616475.1 Bacteroidales bacterium | reverse complement strand
GTTGTTCTGGGGAATATAACTGATGAGCTCCTTGATGGTGGCGATAACGTCCTCTTCAGTATCGCAGGCGAAGTGTGCCACGCCGCTCTTGCTGGCGTGCACGCTGGCACCGCCGAGCTGCTCCTGGGTCACCTTTTCGCCCAAAACCTGCTCTACAACGGCGGGGCCGGTGAGGAACATATAGCTGGCGTTCTTGCGCATAATGGTGAAGTCCGTGAGGGCGGGGGAGTAAACAGCGCCGCCGGCGCAAGGGCCGAGGATTGCAGAAATCTGCGGAACAACGCCGCTGGAGAGGATGTTGCGCTCGAAAATCTCGGCATAGCCGGCCAGCGCGTTCACACCCTCCTGGATGCGGGCGCCGCCCGAGTCGTTGAGGCCGATTACCGGTGCGCCTACCTTGACTGCCTGGTCCATAATCTTGCAGATCTTCTGCGCCAGGGTCTCGGAAAGAGAACCGGCGTTAACTGTGAAGTCCTGCGCAAAGATGTACACCAGGCGGCCGCCTATGGTACCGTAGCCGGTAACCACGCCGTCGCCCAGGAACTGCTTCTTCTCCATACCGAAGTTGGTGCAGCGGTGCAGCATAAACATATCAAACTCCTCAAAGCTCCCATCGTCGAGCAACATTGCAATGCGCTCGCGGGCAGTGTATTTGCCCTTTTCGTGCTGGGCGTCGATACGTGCCTGACCGCCGCCTATGCGCGCTTTTTCGCGAAGCTCTATAAGCTCTTTAACTTTTTCAAGTTGTCTGCTCATTATATCAGATTATTTAATTGTTGAACTATTTCTCGTTGGGATTCTCACAAATCTCGGTGAGCACGCCGTGAGTGGACTTGGGGTGGAGGAAGGCGATGTTGAGGCCCTCGGCGCCCTTGCGGGGAGCTGCGTCAATAAGGCGGACATCCTTGGCGGTTGCGTCTGCCAGGCAGGCGGCAACGTCGTCCGTCTTGAAAGCGATGTGATGAACGCCGCCGCGGCCGCCGTTCTTCTCTATGAACTTGGCTATAGTGCTCTCTTCGCAAGTGGGCTCGAGAAGCTCCAATTTAACTTCGCCAATCTTGAAGAATGCGGTTTTAACCTTCTGGTCTTCAACTACTTCGATGTTGTAGCATTTAAGACCGAGTACGTTCTCGTAGTAAGGGATGGCCTCCTCCAAGGAGGGAGTGGCGATACCGATGTGTTCGATTTGTTTAAGATTCATAGTGATTTATATTTTACGTTTTTTAAGATTCCCTTGAAAAGTTCCGAAAAATCGTTCAAATATAGGTAATAATACTTATAAATAATAGAAAAATGATAAGCGCCGGTTCAACAAGTTATGAACCGGCGCCCACTGAAGAATAGTATTAATTTGGTTAAGTGCTACATCTCCATATTATGGAAGACGTTCTGCACATCTTCATCATCTTCAATCTTTTCCAGAAGCTTCTCCACATCGGCCTTGTCCTCGGCAGAAAGCTGCTTGAGGTCGGTGTTGGGGAAGCGGTCGAACTTGGCCGACATAATTTCGTAGCCGTTGCTCTCCAAGTAAGACTGAATCTGGTTCATTGCGGTGAACTCCCCGTAAATCATAATAACCTTGGGGTCGTCTTCGTCCTCGTCGCCGCCCTCGCGGAAAACTTCTTCTGCGCCGTAGTCGATGAGCTCCAGCTCCAACATCTCCAAATCGATGTCGTCGCGGTCCTTAACGGTGAAGACGCTCTTGCGGTCGAACATAAACTCCACGCTGCCGCTGGTGCCCAGGGTGCCGCCGAACTTGTTGAAGTAGCTGCGGATGTTGGCCACGGTGCGGTTGGTGTTGTCGGTGGCGGTCTCAATAAGGATTGCTATGCCGTGGGGGCCGTATCCCTCGTAAAGAACCTCCTTGTAATCGCCCTGGTCCTTGTCGGTGGCGCGCTTGATGGCGCGTTCCACGTTTTCCTTGGGCATATTTTCGCTGCGTGCCTCCTGCAGCAGCGCGCGCAGGCGCGGGTTGCCGGTCACGTCCGGGCCGCCCTGCTTCACGGCGATGGTGATTTCCTTACCGATTTTGGTGAAGGTCTTGGCCATATGGCCCCAGCGCTTGAACTTGCGCTCTTTGCGGAATTCAAATGCTCTTCCCATAACCTAAGAATTATTCTGCGCTAAGGCGTGCGATGTACTTGTCGATATCCATAGCCTCGATGGTGTTGGGATACTTAACCTTAATCTGGTTGTAGAACCCCAGCGCCTCTTCTTTGCGGCCAAGATCTTCTGCAGCGATGCCGGCCTTGAGCAGATAACCTGCGGTGAGGGCGTTGTCGGCTGCCGCGATGGCTGCCTTATAGGAAGCCAGAGCCTGGGCGTTGTCTTCCAGGCCGACATAAGCGTCGCCTATGCAAGCGAGGGCGCGGGCTTTGAGGAGGGCGTCCTTGCCGTTGTATTTCTTGAGATAGTTGATAGCCTCGGTGTAGTTCTTAAGCTGCAGCTGGCACACGCCTGCTTCGAAGAACGCACCTGCGCCGGCCTTCTTGCCGTACTGCTCGATAACATCTGCCAGGCCAAGGGCGTTGCCGTCACCGTTAAGCGCCTGCTCGTACTGACCCATCTGGAAATAGCGGTCTGCACCGGTCCAGGCGGCGCGCGCCTCTTCCTGTGCGGGCTTGAGAACCCAGCGGTTGAGCGCTACCAGAGCGCAAGCGATAATAAGGAGAACGAGCAGAATTGTGCTAAGCAGATTGCCGTGTTTCTTGAGAAACAATTCAACTCCGGAGACGGCCTCGCCAACAGCTTGGTTGGTCTCGGTTTGATTGTTGACTTTTTTTGTTGCCATTATGTTAAAATTTTAAAATTTCCTTGCTTTCAAAGCGTGCAAAATTACAATAAAAATGCAAAACCACAATATTATTTTGTACTTTTGGGGTTGCTATGTATCTCAAGAAAATAAGCATACAAAACTTCAAGAACATAGGGCAGGCTGCCATCACCTTCTCCCCGGCGCTCAACTGCATAAGCGGCGACAACGGCGAAGGCAAAACCAACCTGCTGGACGCCATCTTCTACCTCTCTATGACCAAGAGCTACTTCCGCTCCGCGGAGCAGTTCACCCGCAAGATAGGGGAGAAGACAATGATTATCAGCGGCGAATACATCTCGGGCGACGGCACAGGCGACCTTGTGGCGGTTATGCTGGACGGCGAAGAAAAGCAAGTGCGCCTAAACAAGAAGAACTACACCAAGTTCAGCGACCATATAGGCAAATTCCCCATCGTGATGATTTCGCCCAGCGACACCTCGCTTATAAACGACAGCGCCGAAGCGCGCCGCCGCTTTATGAATATGATGCTTTCGCAGACGGACCGGGAGTATATGCGCAGCCTCATGTCCTACAACAAGCTGCTGCTCTACCGCAACCGGCTGCTGAAGGAGGAGGCGGCCGACGCAGACCTGCTGGACACCATCACCGTAAAGATGGTTCCCTTTGCCACTTACATATATGAGCAGCGCAAGGCCCTGTGCGAAGAGCTCCAAACCCTTGCCAGCGACTACTACGCCCGCCTTTCGGACGGCAAGGAGGCCGTTTCCCTGCAATACCAGAGCGACCTTGCCCGCGGCACCCTCGGCGATCTTCTGGAGAAGAACCTGGAGCGCGACAAGTTTCTCAAATACACCAGCGCCGGCCCCCAGCGGGACGAGATAGTGCTCAAGATGAACGACTGCCCCATAAAGAGCTGCGGCAGCCAGGGGCAGCAGAAAACCTTTCTTCTGGCGGTAAAACTGGCCCAGTTCGTGATTATGCGGCGGCACTACGGTTTCGCCCCCATATTGCTGCTGGACGATGTTTTTGACAAGCTTGACAGCGGCCGGGTGGAGTTCCTGCTCAAGACCGTGGCCAGCGAAGATTTCGGGCAGATTTTCGTTACCGACTGCAACAAAGTGCGCCTGGCGGACATAGTGGCCGGGATGGACGTGGAGTCGGCTATGTTCACGGTGAAGGGCGGGGTGTTCTCTCTGGATGCCGACGCCCCGGCGCCTGACGCACCCGCGCCCGCTGCGCCCGAAGCCCCCGAAAAGCCTGCCGAAAACAGCGCGGAAGACCTCCCGGACGACATAGAATAATGGACCGCAAGAAAGCTACATCGCTGGGCGACGCGCTCAGCCGCTATCTGGCCGACAGCCCGTTGTCAGAAGGGTTGCAGTATGCCCGCGCCTGCAGCGCCTGGGACGCCGCGGTGGGCGATGCCGTGTCCCGGCTCACCCTCTCCAAGCGGCTGGACGGCGGCACCTTTACCGTCCGCCTTAACTCCTCCGTGCTGCGGATGCAACTGGAAATGAACAAAGAAACCATCCGCGCCCGAATGAACGAAACCCTGGGCAGCGACTCCATAACCAAAATAGTACTGCGGTAATGATGCACAAAATTGTAATAGACGCGGCCGTGCCCTATATCAAAGGGGTGTTCGAGCCCTATTTCGAGCAGGTGGTTTACGCCCCCGGCGCAGCCATAGACGCCGCTATGGTGGCCGATGCCGAGGCGCTGGTGATACGCACCCGCACCAAGTGCAACGCCGCTCTGCTGGAAGGCTCTGCGGTTAAGGTAATCGCCACCGCCACAATCGGTTACGACCATATTGACCGGGAGTGGTGTGCGTCCCACGGCATAGCCGCCTATAACGCCCCCGGATGCAATGCGGACGGCGTTATGGAATATGTCTTCGCGGCGCTCAAGGTCTTTGGCCGCGAGAGGCCGCTTGAGGGCGCCACGCTGGGGGTGATTGGAGTGGGGCAGGTGGGCCACCGGGTGGCAGATATGGGGCGGGAACTGGGCTATAAAGTGCTGGAAAACGACCCGCCGCTGCAGGTGGCAGGGGGTGGCGGCCGCTGCCTCACCGGCCTCGACAACCTGCTGGAGCACAGCGATATAGTCACCATTCACATCCCGCTGTGGCCACAGAACCGCAACTTTGCGGGCGCTGCTTTTTTTGAAAAGATCAAGCCGGGCGCCATCTTTATAAACGCCTCCCGCGGCGGCATTGTAGACGAAGAGGCGCTGCTGTCCGCCCGCGGCCGCCTCTCCAAAATTGCCATCGACGTCTGGAAGGGGGAACCTGACATAAATCCGGCGCTTCTGGCCGCTGCCGATATTGCCACGCCCCACATCGCGGGCTACACCATAGTCGGTAAAATAAACGGCACGGTGGCCTCCGTGCGCAATGTGGCAAACGAGCTGGACATAGCCCCGTTAAAAGGTTTCGCCATAGAGCACAACTACAAACCGTACGATATAGATTCTTACGACATCCTGGCCGACGACGCTGCCCTGCGCGCCGACCCCGCCCGCTTCGAGGCGTTGCGCACCGAATATCGCCTCCGCGGCTAGTATTCATAGAGTATTCATCTTTTTTGCTTATCTTCGCCGCTTGAATTCCCTTCAAGAAGCAAGATGATTACCAATGCAGCCATAGAGGCCTTCCGGCAGATAGAGACCCCGTTCTATTATTACGATATGACGCTGCTTCGCCGTACCCTGGCTGCTTGTGTCGAGCAGGCGCAACGCTTTGGATTTCAGGTGCATTACGCCATAAAAGCCAACGACGATGCTCGCATCGTGGAGGAGGTCCGCCGTGCTGGCCTGGGCATTGACTGCGTCAGCGGAGGCGAGGTGTCGCTGGCCCTCAAGGCGGGCTTCGACTCTGGCAAAATAGTCTTCGCCGGGGTGGGCAAAACCGACAAAGAGATTAACCTCGCTCTTGAGGCCGGCATCGGCTGCTTCAATGTCGAGTCCATTCCGGAGCTGGAGGTTATAGACGCCATAGCGGGTGCTCTGGGCACCAGGGCCCGCATCGCCGTGCGGGTGAATCCGGACATCGACGCCCATACTCATAAGTATATTACCACCGGCCTGGAAGACGACAAGTTCGGCATCAGCACGCGGGCCTTACCGCAGCTGTTCGCAGCCCTGCGCGCCTCGCGCAACATAGATTTCACCGGGGTGCACCTGCACGTCGGCTCGCAAATCACCGATATGAAGGTATTCGAGTTGGAGTGCAGCCGCGCCATAGAAATACAGAAGACCTTCACCGACAACGGTTTTGCGGTCGCCAACCTGAACCTTGGCGGCGGCCTCGGGGTGGATTATTACCAGCCCGACATTAACCCGGTGCCGCAGTTCGACGCCTGGTTCGAAACCATAGCGGAACATCTTCCCGCAGCAGCGGGGCAGACCTTCCATTTTGAGCCAGGGCGCGCCCTGGTGGCCCAGTGCGGCAGCGTAATAACCCGCGTGGTGTTCGTAAAGCGGGGGCTCAACCGCACCTTTGCCATTGTGGACGCCGGTATGAACGACCTCATCCGCCCCGCGCTCTATCAGGCCTATCATAAGGTGGAAAACCTCACCGGAAGCGGCCCGGAGCGAACTTACGACGTGGTGGGGCCAATCTGCGAAAGCTCCGACATCTGGGGCGAACAAATTGTTCTGCCCGAAGCGTGCCGCGGAGATCTGTTCGCCATTCGCACGGCGGGCGCATACGGCCAGGTGATGGCTATGCCATACAACCGCCGGCCCTTTGCAAAAGCTTATTATTCAGACGAAATACTAAAGTAGAGATATGTTTGAGAACCTAACCGACAGATTAGAGAGATCGTTTAAACTAATAAAAGGCCAAGGCCGCATTACCGAGGTCAATATTTCCGAAACCTTGAAAGAGGTGCGCCGCGCCCTGCTGGACGCCGACGTCAGCTACAAGATTGCCAAGAACTTCTGCGACACAGTAAAGCAGAAGGCCATCGGCCAGAACATACTGATTGCCGTGAAGCCGGAGCAGATGATGGTCAAGATTGTGCACGACGAGTTGGCGGAACTGATGGGCAGCGAACATTCCGAAATCAACACCAAAGGCAACCCCGGCGTGGTGCTGGTGGCCGGCCTCAACGGTTCCGGTAAAACCACCTTCTGCGGCAAGCTGGCGCTTTGGCTCAAGAGCAAGAAGGGCACCAAAGTGCTGGTGGCAGCGTGCGACACCTTCCGCCCCGCCGCCATCGAGCAGCTCAAAACGCTCTGCGGCCAGATTCAGGTGGAATGCTACAGCGAAGACGGGGTTAAAGACCCCATCCAGATAGCGCAGAACGCCATTTCAAAAGCGCGCCGCGAAGGCTTCAGCGTGGTGGTTATAGATACTGCCGGCCGCCTTGCGGTAGACCAGGAGCTGATGGACGAAATATCTGCCCTGCACCAGACCGTGAAGCCCACCGAGACGCTGTTCGTGGTGGATGCTATGACAGGCCAGGACGCCGTGGAAACAGCCAGGGCCTTTAACGACCGCCTGGACTTTGACGGCGTGGTTCTCACCAAGATGGACGGCGATACCCGCGGCGGTGCGGCCCTCTCCATAAAGACGGTGGTGAACAAGCCCATCAAGTTCATAAGCGCCGGAGAAAAGATGGAGGCGCTGGACATTTTCTATCCCAAGCGCATCGCCGACCGCATTCTCGGTATGGGCGACGTGGTCTCCCTGGTAGAAAAGGCGCAGGAGCAGTTCGACGAAGAACAGGCCCGCCGCCTGCATAAGAAGCTGGCCAAGAACCAGTTCACACTGGAAGATTTCTACCAGCAGATTCAGCAGATAAAGAAGATGGGCAACATCAAGGACCTGGCCTCTATGCTGCCCGGAATGGGCAAGGTGCTCAAAGATGTGGATATGGACAACGATTCCTTCAAGGGCATCGAGGCCATAATCCTCTCAATGACCCCTTACGAGCGCGAAAACCCCGATGCCATTAACGGCAGCCGCCGCAAACGCATCGCGGACGGCAGCGGCACCACCGTGGTGGAGGTCAACCGCCTGCTAAAGCAGTTCGAAGGGACCCGCAAGGTTATGAAGAACTTTGCCGGCGGCAGCAACATCGCCTCCAAAGTGATGGGGCGCAGAAGATAATCGATAACCTTTAGTTATATGATATTACTCGATGGAAAAGCGACATCTGCCGCAATCAAGGCGCAGATTGCCGCACAGGTAGAAGAAATGGTGGCCGCCGGCCGCAAACGCCCCCACCTGACCGCGATTCTGGTGGGAGAGGACGGCGCCAGCAAGACCTACGTCGCAAACAAAGAGAAGGCCTGCGCTGCGGCCGGCTTCACGTCGGAAGTGGTGCGGATGCCTGCGGAAACAACGGAAGAGGCCCTTCTGGCGGAGGTTGCGCGCCTAAACGCCGACCCCGACGTGGACGGCTTTATTGTGCAGCTGCCACTCCCCAAACATATAAACGAAAACAAGGTTATTGAGGCCATCGACCCCCGCAAGGATGTGGACGGCTTCCACCCGGAGAACGTGGGCCGTATGATGCTGGGCCTGCCCAGTTTCATATCCGCAACTCCCTATGGCATAGTTACTTTGCTGGAGCATTACGGCATCGAAACCAGCGGCAGGTATTGCGTGGTGCTGGGCCGCAGCAACATTGTGGGCCGCCCCATAGCCAACCTGCTGAGCCAGAAGGCAAAGGCGGGCGACTGCACAGTGACAATATGCCACAGCCGCACCAAAGACATAGCTTCCTACACCCGCAGCGCGGACATAATTATAGCGGCGCTGGGCGTGCCGGAGTTCCTCAAGGGCGATATGGTTAAAGATGGAGTGGTTGTGGTTGACGTGGGCATCACCCGCGTACCGGATGACTCGCCCAAGGGCTTCCATCTGGTGGGCGACGTGGCCTTCGACGAGGTGGCCCCCAAAGCATCCTACATCACCCCTGTGCCGGGCGGCGTGGGCCCTATGACCATAGTTTCGCTTCTTAAAAACACCCTCCGCGCAGCGGAACTACGCAAATAATGAAATCGTTCGCCATCATATTGGCCGGCGGGGTCGGCAGCCGTTTAGGCGGAAACACACCAAAGCAGTATCTACCGGTTAAGGGAGTGCCGCTCTTTGTCTACTCCGTGCGAAAATTTGCCGCATTGAGTTCTCTGGAGGCCATTGTGTTGGTAGTGTCTGCCCAGTGGCGGCAGTTCGCCGCCGAGGCCCTGGCCGGGGAACCTGCCGGGCCACGGGTAATCTTTGCGGAGGCGGGAGCCAGCCGCCAGGAGTCGGTCTGGAGCGGCCTTCGCGCTCTGGATGGCATTGCGGCAGACAGCGACGCGGTGTTCGTGCACGATTCGGTGCGTCCGCTTTTCCCGGTTTCCAACCTTGCGGACGGCCTGGCTGCGCTGGAGACCCACGATGCTGCGCTGCCGGTTATTTCTGTAAAGGACGCCACCTATCAGAGCGCTGACGGACAGGAACTTACTGCTGTGCTGCCCCGCGCCGAACTTTATTCCGGACAATCCCCCGAGTGCCTGCGCTACGGCCCTTTCGTGCGCGCCCACTCTTGCTTTACGCCCGCCGAAATAGCCGCCATCCGCGGCTGCTCGGAGCTGGCCTATCGCGCCGGCCTCCGCGTCAAGCTCATCCCCGGGGCGGAACAGAATTTCAAGATAACCACCAAGGAGGATCTGCAGGCCTTTACGCTGCTTGTATAACGCTATGGCAGAGGATTTTAGCAAATATAACGGAGAAGGCACCCAGCTGCGCGCCGCCCAGAAGAAAATGCTGGAGGTGCTGCTGGAGTTCGACCGCGTGTGCAAGAAAAACGGCCTGACCTACTGGATAGATTTCGGCACCCTGCTGGGGGCCGTGCGCCACGGCGGCTTTATACCGTGGGACGACGACATAGACCTCTCTATGCCGCCGGCCGACTACCGCCGGTTCAAAGAGATCGCAGCTGCCGAACTTTCCGAGGGTTTCATCCTCCAGACAGAAAAAACTGAACCCTCTTCAAAACAGGGCGACGGAATGTTCAAGGTGCGTATGAAAAACACCTTGTATCTGATGCCTCACGACGACCTCGCAATGCCCTACAGCAAAGGCATTTTCATAGATATTTTCGAGAGCGTGCCCACGCCCGCCATAAACAAAAAGCTCTTCGCCTTTTTGGTGAAGCGCATAAGCAAGGCGCACGGCTTTATGCACTACAACAAGCGGCTCAACTTCGGCAACATAATCCGATGGTTCGTCTTCCCCGTGTCGTTCTTCTTTTTCCACGACATAGTTTGGCGCGGCATCTGCCTGTTCAGCAAAAAGAATTGCGAATTCACCCCAATGACGCGGGTGCTCTACGGCTACCCGTCGCCGCGCGAGGCCATCTATCCGCTGGGCGAAATTGAGTTCGAAGGGCACAAGTTCCCGTGCCCGGGCAACCCGGACCGCCGCCTAACCGATATGTGGGGTGATTATATGCAGCTCCCGCCCGTGGAAAAGCGAAAAATCCACGCTAAATACATCTGTACCGACACTTCCGGGGATTACTCCGCTCTTTAAAAACTGAATTTATATCCTACGCAAATCGCTCCGTTGAAGGCGTGCTCCCACGTGAGCGAGCGCAGTCTCGTGCCATCTGAATAGGTGTCTATTTCCTTGTCCTTGCACCAATCGGTGAGCAGGTAGAAGTCCAGCGAATTGTGCTTGTCCAAGTCCAACTCGGCGCCCAGGCAGCCGCGCAGGCGGTTGAAATAGGCGTGGTCGTAACCGGTAAACTGATAGTCTGTGAAGACCTCCGACGCAGTGCTCCAAACCGCCGTGCAACTGGGGTCGTTGAAAACGTTGCGAGCCTCCACATAGCCATACGGAGTGACTCCGGTAAAGCCTCTGTAGGACACTTTGAAGCGGCTTTTTAGCGCCAGCGAATTGGGGGTGGTCTGGTGCTTATATGCGTTCACGTCCTTGTGGGTCAGCTGCAGCCGCTCCTTTATTTGGAAGCGCCACAGCGGGCTGCCGAAAGTCACCGACGCGTCGGTATAAATGCGGTGGCGCAGTTTCCAGTTGCCGGCGTCGCTGCGGTTCTCCATAATAACGTAGCCGGCCCCCAGCTTAACCGCCTTGAACGGTTTCCAGGTGACGCCCAGTTCGCCCTGGTAGCGCCCCAGCGTGCCGAAATTGTCTTCCAGGCGCACTTCGCCGCCCAGGTTGAGGTGCAGCCCCTTGACTATTTTCTTGTCGACGGTGGCGGAGATGCGCGCCCCGAAGTCGCTGCCCTCGTCCACATCGCCAATCTGAGCCGACGCAGGCCGCGCCACTGCCAGCAGCAGCGCCGCGAGAGTCATCGCCATTATCCTTTTTATCTTCATAACTTATTGTTCTACAAAGTCTTTCGCTTTGGTGAGGGTGTCTACGCTGCCGGTCTGGCCCTTCTCCAAAGTGTAATAAATTTTGATGAAAGCGGAGTCCTTGAGAAAGTCCACGTGGCCTACCTCAAGGTTGTTGATTTTTACGCCGACGCGCTTCTCGAGGTCGGCAATGAGTTCCGCGCGCCGCTCCGGCACAATCAGCTCGATGCGGTCGTAAAGCACCAGTTTGGTGGATGTGTGCTTGAGCAGCCGTTCGCTCTCCAGAATCCATATCAGCAACACTACCAGCAAGTTGGAGAGGGCCATAATGGCCACTGCGCCGGTGTTCAGCACGTAGTGCGGGTCGTTGCCGGTCGCGCCCACCAACTTGTATACGGGGGCCAGGCCGTTCACCGCCGCCAGCGCGATAATAACAAAAAGGTAGGTCATTTCGCGGATTGGCACCGTTTCCGTGCGGTAACGGATAACCCCGAAAATGGCGAACAGGCCCAGCGTGAGACCCACGCCCACCTCCACGTTGCCCATAATGTAGAGCAGCATAAGCATTGCGGTGGAGAAGACCATAAAGGTGAAATAATAGTCGCGGCGGTGGCTCTTGCGGTAGTAGAACAGCCGGACTATTATCCAGCAAACCAGCAAGTTAAGGAAAAAGCGGATGGCCAGCTCGGTGATGGACTGGGTAGTTGTCATAGCGGCGTCCGCGATGCTTTGCACGTCCAGGATGTTTTCGTCTGCCAGCGTATAATCGCCAAAATCTTGTGCAGTAATCATATAGTGGTTGTTTTATTTATTGTCGTCGGGGTGTGTGGGGTTCGCCGCCGTTTGCCGGGCGGCTGCTGTGGTTGCGGGTGGTATGCCGGTCACCTTGCCTATGGCCCGGACCTTCTCTTTGAAGCGGTTGCTCTTGGCGGCCGGGTCGGTGAGGGTGATGCCGATGCAGTACTTGCTTATTCTGAGCGGCTTGACGCGATGGTCCAGCAGAATGTTCTTCATAGCGCTGGCGGCGTGGCCGTCCTGCTTGAGTTCGATTATCACGGCGCGTTCAAGGTCGGCGCTGCTGCCGGTGCGCAGGTTCTCGAAATGCAGCGAGGTGTCTATAGTGAGCCGCTCCGTCCTGTCCGGATTCACCAGCGTGATGCGCCGGAAAGTGGTCTCCAGGGCAGGGGAGAGCTCCGCCGCAGTATAATTGGAATGCCCTGCAAGATAGGCAGTTGCGGCTGTGTCGCCGTGAAAATCGGTCAGCTCGCTCTCCGCGATGCCGGTGCGCTTCTTCTTGGTGCGGCCGTGGTTGTTCTTGCGCTTGATCTCCAGGTAGGTGTCGCCGCTGCTCTCGTACACGCGTGTGCGCACCTTCTGCCTCACCAGCCGCTGGTTATGATGATTCAGATACATCTGCAGATTCGGCGTGTCGTAATAGACCGTGCGGTAGCCGGCAATCTTGCCGCCGGAGGTGTCGCCGGGGGGCTCGCTGTCTTGCTCGCCGCTGGTTCTGCTTTCGTTCTTGCCGCCGGTCTCCAGCGCACGGTAGCCCGCGGCCCGGGCATCCTCCAACACCCTCAGCAGCACCTCCTCGCTGGTCAAATACTTTGTGTCGATGCGGTTCAAAAGCTTAACCGCATCCATCTCGTCCAGCGAAATGGGTGGAAAAACGGCCGCTGCCGCGGCCAGGGCCGCGGGGTCGGTCGCCAATGACCGCTCACGGCAAACCGACGCGCGCTCCAGTGTGCTCGCGTTGGGTGTCTTTGCCTTGTCGTGAGAAGTAATCATAATCTTTCGCGGCTACTCTTCTTGAACAATATACTCGTACACCTTGGTTCCCGTCAATCGGCCCTTGGTGTCGTAGGTATACTGCACTTTGCGCTTGCCGAACTCGTTGTATTCGAACTTCTTATAATTCACCAGACGGTTGCGCTCGTCGTACACCAACTCGCGCGCCAGCCGGCCGTTCGCGCCCCACTCGAAGCGCTTGCGCCACTTCTGACGGCCGGCGCTGTCGTACTCAGTCTCCTCCATCTTCTTGCCGTCTGCATTGTAGGTCGTCATGTGGTCCAACGTGCGCGCCGCCCCCTTCCCGGTCGTGTTCCACTCCTTCACCACCAAATTCTTGCGGTTCAACTCCTTTACCTGCCCGCCGGACTGCTGGTCTGCGTTCTGTGCTCCGGCGGTAAGCGCCGCCAGAAATATCGTCAAAATAGTGATTATCCGTTTCATATCTCACAAAGCTACGAAAAAAAACGTTACCAAATTGAATCCCCTGCCGTGGCAGCAATCCCGCTGATTATCAACCCCTTATGCAATCTTGCTTGCGTAAAAATGCGCAAGCGAGATGTTGTAAATGCCTGAGGCAGAGAGGGGTAGGTGCCACGGATGGGGTGCCTACTAATGGTGGCCTCCGCCGCCAGGGCCCCCTCCGCCGCCGGGGCCGAAGCCACCGCCGCCGGAGTAGGTGCCCAGCGTGACGGAGGTGCCGCCGGAGATTCCGTCCGTTGCCCAGCACCCTTCGCAGAGGGTGTCGCCGCTCACCGAAACGCCTTTGTAGCAGGTGGTTGACAGCGAGGGCGCGCACACGGCAAAGGTGCTCACGTTGGCCAGGCTCTTGAAGGCCGCGATAAAGGCCGATCCGTTCCACAGCCCGTTCCAGCCGCCGGTGGAACTGCTGCCAGCCCCTCCGGCCGTACTGCCTCCGCTCGCGCCGCTCATACTGTACACCGTCTGCTCGGAGGAATACCCGCTCTCCAGGCCGCCGTATGCCACGACCGTCGCGCCCTTGTAGATGTACAGCTTGTAGCCGCCCTCCGTGTTGGCGTCCAGAGCCACTTCCGGCGTGCCTTTGGTGCAGATGCCCATCACGTAGCCGCCGTAAATCTTCATATCGCCGTTGGAATCGAGCGCGTCGTTGCCGGTGGAATAACCGCACACATAGCCGCTGTTTATTGTCATCTGCCCCTGGCAGTTTATGGCGTCGTCGCCGCCGGAGTAGACGTAGGTCTGCCCGCCGTCGAAGGTCAGCGCCCCCTTAACCTCGAACCCCTCGCTGCGGGTGCACGAAACATACACCGCCCCGCCGCTCACCGTCATATTGCCGGCGTAGACATAGTTGCCGCCATTGCCGCCGCCGGGACCGCCCCAGCCCCAGGCCTTGGTGGCGCTCTCCTTGTATCCAATCTTTATTCCCTTGGCAGACACGTTGTTAGACTCGCTGCCGCTGGTGGTGATACGCAGCACTCCGCCGCTTATGTAGCTGTCGTCCAGCTTGTGATCTTTGCTGTCGTAATCGTAGTCGCCGGCCCGCAGCCCCTTGCCGCCGCTCCCGGTGTTGACTATTGTCACGCTGCCGCCCGTCATCCCAAAATAATTGTCGGCCTTGATGCCCGCGGTGCCCTTGTATTCGCCGCTGTCGCTGTCCTTGGCCACGCCGCCGGACACATTGATGCTGGTCACTCCCCCCTCAACCAGCACGAACCCGTCGCTGGTGATGCCCTTCTTCATTGCTGCTTTGGTGCTGATGGACAGCGTGCCGCCGGAAAGCTGCACATAGTCGTTGGCTTTGACGCCGTGGCCCGCGCTTGCGCCGGCCGTTACGGTGATGGCCGGCGCGTCCATCAGATGGACATAATCGTCGCTGGCTATGCCGCTCTTACCCTGCGAGTTGACGGCTTTGACGGTGAGGCTGCCGCTGCCCGAAAACACCAGCTGGCCCTCGGAGAAAAAGACCGCCTTGCAATCTTCGCTGCCAGATGCGGCATAAGCCGCGGAGGCGCTGTCCGACAGGGAGTTGGCCCCATCGACATATACATACGTCCGCTTGTCGCTCTGGTTGTTGATGGCGGCGCCGGACGGGTTGGTGAGGCTCAAGTCGCAGAGCCACAGCGCCTGCTTTGCCTCGCTATAAAGCTTGAAACTGCCGTCCGATGATGTGCCGGTGAGCTTGTAGGTGACATTCTCGCTGCCGGTGTACTTGATGGTGACGTGGCCTCCGGATGTGGAGATGGCGAAATCTTGGGAGGATGTGCCCCCGTACCCCGTTACCATGGCGCTGCCGGAGGCGAAGGTAACTGTCACCGTCCCGGCGAACTCTGTGTTTGAAATATCGTCCGCGCCCGTCTGGTCAACCTCTGTATAGCTTCCGCTGTCGCCCGTATCGACGACCTCGTCTGTCGTATTAATCAAATCGCCTTCGCAGCTCCCGGCAGCCAGGAGAGCCAGCGCGGCTGTCAATAATAGAATCTTCCGCATAACGCAAAGTTAGATATTAGTTACTTGTTTAAGTTTAACCCCGAACTAAAAATTGTGCCAAAACCGGACGTTTCGGTGTGTTTCGAATCAAATAATTATCGTCTACCGATTGACATACGGGCCGCAACCCGGATGGTGGTTTCGTCTCTATTTTCTATATGGTATTGATACATCGTACGGCTATTTTTTGTATCTTTATGCGTTTATATACACGTATACGCGCGATTTTTGAGCGAATTAATGGCGGGAATTGCTGCCACGGAAATACGTAAGTTGCTTAGTTACAGCCCAATGCATAGGTTGGGATGAGCTAAGTTTTTGTGCCGATATGACCCCGGACGACCAAATACTCTGGTACGTGATGCGTGCCTATAAAGCCGAGAAGAAGGCAGAGGAAATGCTCTCTGGCGACCGCGGCCTGGAGTTCTTCATTGCCAAGCAGTATGCGGTGCGGGAATATCACGGTGTAAAGAGCAAATATCTGGTGCCCGCCATTCCCGGGATGGTGTTCGTGCGCGCCAGCCACAATCAGATTGTGGAGTTCAAGCAGCACGGCGGCAACTTTTTGCAGTTCGTCACCCGCAAGACGCAGCGCGGCCCGGAATACCTCACGGTGCCGGACTCTCAGATGGACAATTTCATAAAGGTGGCGAGCCGGTATGACATCGAGACGACTTATTTCAGCCCGGACGAAGTGGACCTGGGTGCCGGGGCGCGTGTCCGCATCCTCGGCGGCCCGTTCAACGGCGTCACGGGAGTGTTTATGCGCGTCAAGGGCAAGCGCAACCGGCGGCTGGTGGTGCAGCTGGAAGGCATCACCACCCTCGCTACGGAAATCGCCCCGGATCTTATAGAAGTCATAAAAGAAAACAATTAACCATCCATAATATGAGAATTCTCAACTACTTCAAAAGCAAGTATATGCACGCCTGGTTCATACTGCTCTGCGACATAATTGTGTCGCTGGCGGCCAGCCTGCTTGTTATACTTGGAGTCGAATTCTTTACCGGCGTGCATTATTACACGCCAAGGTTTGTCCAGATTTATTTGGTGACATCGCTGGCGGTGTCGGTAGTCTTGTTTCTGGTAACCAGAATCTACAAGATAATTATCCGCCACATAAGTATGCGCGACCTGCTGCAGTTCGCCTTTATGGCGGTTTTCAAGGCGCTGGGCATTCTGGCGGTGATGGCCGTCGCGGGCCTTTATTCCAAGTGGCTGCTGCTGGTAGTGATTCTGGATATGCTGGTCACAGGTGCCTTGCTGCTTAGCTTGCGCCTGATTCTGGTGATAGTCTACCACCTGCTGCTGGATTATGATTCCCGCCACAGCCACCTGCAGCGCGTGCTGGTATATGGTACCGGCGACAAGAGCGTGGCTACCATCAAACGCCTGCAGAGCAGCCCGCACTACAAAGTGGTCGGCTTCATAGAGCGCGGCGACGGCCCTCTCAAATCGCATATTCTGGAACAGCTCCCTGTGTTCCATTTTGAGAACGAACACCGTCTGGACAAGATTTCCTCTAAGGAGAAGGTCGATGCCGTGCTGTTTTCAAGAGACACCGACGCTCAGAATGAGGAGGAAGGCCTCATCAAATATTGCGTAGAAAACGGCGTCAAGACGCTCATAGTGCCCAACGTAGAAGATGTGGAGGAGGGACAGCCGCTCCTGCGCCCCCGAGAGGTTAACGTAGAAGACCTCCTGGGCCGCGAAGAAATAAAAATTTCGCTGGACAAGATAAAGAGCGAGTTTGCCGGCAAGGTGGTTATGGTCACCGGTGCGGCGGGCAGCATAGGCAGCGAGCTGGTGCGCCAGCTGGCAACCTTCGGCGTAAAGCAGATTGTCCTTTATGACAACGCCGAAACCCCTATGCACAATATCCGTCTGGAGCTGGAAGACAACTTCAAAAATCTCGACTTTGTGCCGGTAATCGGCTCCGTGCGCCATCCGGAGCGCCTGGACTACGCCTTCCGCAAATGGCGTCCGCAGATAGTGTTCCACGCCGCCGCCTACAAGCACGTGCCCCTTATGGAGGAGAACCCGTGCGAGTCGGTGCTGGCCAATGTCTACGGCACCCGCAACGTGGCGGACAAGTGCCTGGAATATGACGTGGAAAAGATGGTGATGATATCTACCGACAAGGCGGTGAACCCCACCAACATTATGGGCTGCACCAAACGCCTGGCGGAGATTTACGTGCAGAGCCTCGGCCTTGCGGTGCAGAGCGGCAAGGTGCCGGGCAAGACCCGTTTCGTGACGACCCGCTTCGGCAACGTGCTGGGCAGCAACGGCAGCGTGATACCCCGTTTCCGCCAGCAGATAGCTCACGGCGGCCCTGTCACCGTGACCCATCCCGACATAAACCGTTTCTTTATGACCATCCCCGAGGCCTGCCGCCTGGTGATGGAGGCCGCCACAATGAGCACCGGCAACAACATTTTCGTGTTCGATATGGGCAAGGCGGTAAAGATAGACCAGCTGGCGCGCAGGATGATTACCCTGGCGGGCTTTACCCCCGACAAGGACATAAAGATAGAATATACCGGCCTGAGGCCCGGCGAGAAACTGTACGAGGAGGTTCTGAGCAACGAAGAGAACACCCTGCCGTCGTTCCACGAACGCATCCGCGTGGCCAAAGTGCGCGAATATGACTACGAAGACGCGCTGAGGTTTGCAAAGGAACTGGAGGAACTGGCCCGGGAGGTTAACATCCCCGATATGGTGCGCCTGATGAAGAAGATTGTGCCCGAATACAAGAGCGAGAACTCCCGTTTCGCCGCTCTGGACAAAGAAGAAAACAAATAAGACTATGGGAATTTGGCCGTTCAAAAAGCGTCCTAAAGAGAATATTGCAGAGATTTTTGCCGGTTTCACCGACTGCCACAGCCACATCCTGCCGGGCGTGGACGATGGTGTGCAGACAATGGAGGAATCGCTGCGGATTCTGCAAAAATACGAAGCCTGGGGCGTCCACGCGGTGTGGTGCACGCCTCACATAATGGAAGATTATCCTAACGAAACCGCCGCCCTGCGGGAGCGGTTCGCACAGCTGCAGGAGGCTTATGCTGCAGACTTCGCTGCCAGAGCTAATTCGACCGAGGCCGGACCGGGTGCCGGTGTCATATCGACCGAGGCCGACAGGCCGAGTGGAGATATCTCCCCCGTCACCCTCTACCTCGCGGCAGAGAATATGATGGACTCCCTGTTCGAAGAGCGCCTGGCCGCAGGCGACGTGCTGCCGTTCGGCAGCAAGGGAGACCACCTGCTGGTAGAAACATCGTACTTCAACCCGCCGCTGGACCTCTACGGCATACTGGACCGCGTGCGGGCAGCAGGATATTTCCCCATCCTTGCCCATCCGGAGCGCTATGTCTACATGGAAAAGAAAGACTACGAGCGGCTCAAGGCTATGGGGGTCAAGTTCCAGATGAACCTCTTTTCCCAGACCGGCGCCTACGGCCGCACCGCCAGCAAAAAGGCCTTCGAGTTTATGGACAAGCACTGGTACAATATGTGCGGCACCGACATCCACCGCATCGCTATGATAGAGAACAAGTGGGGCGAACTGCGCCTGCCTATGTTCTAGCGTCACCCCCGACGCACCCGGCGCCATCCCAACCAGACAAAATAAAACCAAGAAAATATGAAACTCTTTACAAAACTTATCCTGGCTGCGTTTGTTGTGCTCACCGCATCTTGCGGCACGCCCAAGAACATAGTCTACTTCCAGGATATCAGGGGCAACGCAACTCTGCCTACCACCAACACGGAACCCATCAAGTTCAAACCGATGGACCAAATATCCGTGATTGTAAACAGCCGCGACCCTCAGGTCACCGCAATGTTCAACCTACCTTACTACACCAACCGAATCGGACAGTCGGTATCGTCGACAAATGCTGCTGGAACGGTCACTTCCGGCACTCAGGGTATTTCCGGCTATATTGTTGACTCTAACGGAGATATCGATTTCCCCGTATTGGGCAAGATACACGTTGCCGGGCTGACGCGCGAAGAGGCGGCAGAAAAAATAAAGGACGAACTCCTTGAAAGCCGTCAGATAAAGGACCCGGTTGTCACCGTAACCTTTATGAATCTGGGCGTTACGGTGCTCGGCGAAGTTATGCATCCCGGCCGCTACAAAATAGACCGCGACCGTTTCACCATACTGGACGCCCTGGCCCTGGCCGGCGATTTGACAATCAACGCAGAGCGCGAGGAAGTCATCTTGCTGCGGCAGGAGGGTAAGAAGGACCGCGCATATGTCCTCAATATGCTGGATGCGCAGCAACTTTACGCATCCCCTGTTTTCTACCTTCAGCAGGGCGACGTTATATATGTCAAACCCAACGACAAACGCGTCCGGGAGAGCACCGTGAACGGCAATAATGTGCGCAGCACCAGCTTCTGGTTCTCCGTTATATCTATGCTTACATCGGTAACCCTTCTCGTGCTAAGATTTATCCCAGGCCTTTAATCGATTATGGAAAACACTACAAATAAAGCTACTTGGAAGCAGACGGAGAAAACTCTCTCCGTACGTGATGTCTTTGCAATATGCCTGGCCAACTGGAAATGGCTGCTCGTGTCTTTTGCGATATGTATGCTGGCCGCCACCTACTATTGCATCAAGACCGTGCCCACCTTCTCCCGCAACGCATCGGTCCTTATCAAGGAGGACCGCCGCAGCAGCACCATCCAGGGAGATGTGTCGCAGGCGTTCAACAATATGGGTATGGGTATCACCAAGGTCAACGTCTACAACGAAATAGTCAACTTCAAATCGCCCGATTTGATGCTGCAGGTGGCCAAGAACCTGAACTTGGATGTAGACTATAAACTCAAGGGCCTCAGGTATTACCACACCATCTACGGCACCGGGCTGCCGGTACAGGTCAACTTCCTGGACTTCGAGCGCAGCCGCTTCAGCGGAATGCAGCTGACCTTGAATCCCGATACCGCTACGGTTACCATCCACGACTTTACCCGCGGCAAAAACGAGCTTGAAGCGGAGGCCATAACAGTAGCATACGGCGATACCGTGGCCACCCCTCTGGGCAGGCTGGTGGTTAACAAAAGCCAATACGCCGACCAGGCGGAGGTGGACCGCCCCATCTATGTCACACGCTCCAGCCCCTCCGCCGCTGCAAGCGGCTGCAGAGGCCGTCTGTCGGTGGACCTTAATGACAAAAACACCACCATCATAGACCTCAATTACCGCGATGTGAATATCCAGCGGGCAGAAGATGTGCTGCGGATGCTCATCAACTGCTACAACGAAAACTGGATAAAGGACAAGAACCAGATAACCATATCTACCAACGAGTTCATTGCGGAGCGCTTGAACGTGATTGAGCAGGAGCTGGGCAGCGTGGACAAGACCATCACATCTTACCGAAGCACCCACCGCCTGCCCGACGCGAGCGCCGTGGCCAATATGGATATGCAGCTCTCCGCAGAGGCCAGCAAACACCTGCTGGAGCTCAACAACCAGCTCTCAATTGCCCGGTTCCTGCAAAGTGACATAAAGGGCGCCTCCGCCGGAACCCTGCTGCCCGCAAACGTAGGTCTGGACGATATAAACAGTCTCAATGAGATATCCAAGTACAACGAGACTATGCTGCAGCGCAACCGTTTGGTGGAAAGTTCCAGCGAAGAGAACCTCCTGGTAATGGA
This sequence comes from Bacteroidales bacterium, assembly GCA_017616475.1. GTDB lineage: Bacteria > Bacteroidota > Bacteroidia > Bacteroidales > UBA932 > Equibacterium. The sequence goes on along the minus strand of JAFZYD010000026.1, from coordinate 10,815 downwards.
CCTTGACCAGCAGCTGGCATCTCTCAAGAGCTCCATACTCAACTCTTTGGACAACTACATCCGCTCTGTCAACATCCAGATCCAGAGCACCCAGAGGGCGCGCACCAGCAGCGAGGCCCGCGTGAGCGACGTGCCTCTGCAGGCCGGCCAGCTGCTCAGCGACGAGCGCCAGCAAAAAGTTAAGGAGGCCCTGTACCTCTTCCTGCTGCAGAAGCGCGAGGAGAACGAACTGTCCCAGGCATTCACCGCCTACAACACCCGCGTGGTGGCATCGCCCAGCGGCAGCAACGCTCCCGTATCGCCCAACAAGAGCAAGATTTACCTTATTGCATTGTTCTTTAGCCTTGCGATTCCTTTCTTGTTCTTCTTCCTCAGGGAAACTCTCAACACCACCGTGCGCGGCCGCAAGGACCTTGAGAATCTCTCCGCCCCGTTCCTGGGCGAGCTCCCCGCAACCGAGCGCCGCAAGGGTCTCAAGAAGCTCACCAAGCAAAAGATATCGGACAAGAAGCAGGACCGCAAGATTGTGGTCAAACCAAGATCCCGAAATATGGTTAACGAGGCATTCCGCGTGGTGCGTACCAACTTGGAATTCCTCAAAGGCAAGGAGGGCGACAAAAAAGTCTTTATGGTAACATCGTTCAATGTGGGTGCCGGTAAGACCTTTGTCTCCAGTAACCTGGCCACGGCCCTGGCCATCAGCGGCCGCAAGACCGTGATAGTGGACCTTGACCTCCGCAAGCGCTCCCTTTCTGCTTTGGCAGACCAGCCCAAGCACGGCGTCGTGGACTATCTCGCCGGAGAAACAAACAATTGGGAAGAACTTATAGTGCACGAGTTCGGCGGCAACGCCCTGGATCTTCTGCCCACCGGCAAAATGCCGCCTAACCCGGCGGAATTGCTAAGCGAAGCAACTCTCGGCAAGCTGGTGGAGGAACTCAAGAAAAAATACGATTACATCTTCCTGGACTGCCCGCCCATCGAGATTGTAACCGACTCCGATATTATTGCCCCGCACGCCGACATCACCATCTTTGTGGTGCGCGTGGGCCTGTTCACCCGCAGTATGCTGCCCGAGGTAGAGCGTTACTATCAGGAAAAGAAATACAACAATATGGCAATCCTGATAAACGGCTCCGACACCTATGGCCGTTACGGCTACAAGTACGGCTACAAGTACGGCTACCGCTACGGAGGCTACGGAAACTACGGCTATGGCCGCTACGGCTCCAGTTACGGAGTATACGAGAAAGAAAAGTAGTTCTCCCGTGGATTCTGCATATTCCCAAACCCGAATAGCTAAGAACACCATAGTTCTTGGTTTGCGAATGTTGGTGACTCTGGTTGTGTCCCTGTACACTTCCAGGGTCGTCCTCAGTGTATTGGGAATAGAAGATTACGGCCTCTATAACATAATCGGGGGCGTAGTGATACTGCTGTCGGTGGTCAGCAATTCGATGACAAACGCCACGCAGCGGTTCATAACCTACGAACTGGGCCGCTCCGACGACCGCAGGGTGTCCGACGTGTTCAGTATGAGCCTGATAGCTCATATCATAGTATGTCTCGCAATAATTATCCTTGGGGAAACCGTCGGGTTGTGGTATGTCAAAACGCAGCTCAATATCCCGGAGGGGCGTGAGGCCGCGGCAACTGCTGTATATCAACTGTCGCTTGCTGCGGTTGTCATTAACCTGATAAGATCTCCCTACAACGCATCTGTAATTGCCCACGAAAAGATGGGCTTCTTTGCCCTGATGAGCATTGCGGAGGTGCTAATGAAACTGGGCATAGTGTACATCCTGCTGGTAGTGCGGTATGACAAACTTATTTGGTATGCGCTGCTGATATTGGCCATAGCCGCGGTGATGCTATTGTGCTTCGTGGTTTACTGCCACCGCAAGTTTGCCACCTGCGACTTCCGGTTCATAATAGACAAGGCCTATTTCGGTAAATTGTTCGGTTTCCTGGGCTGGAGCCTGCTGGGCTCCACGGCTTCGCTGGGTACCCAGCAGGCCGGCAACCTTATTATCAACAAGTTTATTGGTGTTGCCGTAAATGCAGCCTATGGAGTGGCGAACCAGGTTAACGGAGCCATAAACAGCTTTGTGTCCAGCTACCAGATGGCGTTCACGCCGCAACTGGTAAAACTTTATTCGCAGAAGAGAATGGGCGAGTTCTTCGACCTCTCCAAAAGGTCGGCGCTGCTCTCTTTCTATCTTCTCTTTATAGCTGCGTTCCCCATCATTTTGAGGGTGGACGATATTCTGGCGGTGTGGTTGGTGGAGGTTCCGGAGTATGCAGGCGCGTTCTGTACGTTGCTCATCATATATTCCCTGATTGACGCCATACAGGCGCCGTTCTGGATTGGCATCAATGCCACGGGCAACATCAAGGTATACGAAATATGGCTGAGCGCCATTCTCCTGCTTAACATACCGCTCTCCATAGTTGCCTTGAGAATGGGAATGGCGCCCTATTGGGTGCTTATTATACGCGTGGCCTTGAATGCATTGACTGCGGTAATAAGGAGTATCCACGTCAAGCATCAGCTCTCCTTCCCGATACGGCAATATGTGACACACGTGGTTGCAAGGGCGCTTCTGGTGACGGCGGTCACAACCGCCCTGTGGTTTGCCATCCCGCATACCTCCTTCAGCAGTTCGATACCCGGCTTGATTATTTACTATGCCGTCAGCGTGATAGTCATATCCGCAATAATCTGGCTCATAGGGCTCAGTAACGAAGACCGGGCCGGTGTTACCAAACTCGTAAGACAATGGGTGGGCAAATCTCAGTCATAGTCCCCGTCTTCAACACCGGCCGGTATCTGTCCAAGTGTGTGGACAGCCTGCTGGCGCAGGACTATCCGGAAATTGAGATTATTCTGGTAGACGACGGCTCCACCGACAGTTACACTGTAAAGCTTTGCGACGACCTGGCCGCCGGCAGCGACAAAATAAACTGCTGGCACACGGCCAACGGAGGCTCTTCCGCAGCAAGGAATTTTGGCATTTCAAAGGCCTCCGGCAGATATATAGGATTCGTGGACAGCGACGATTATGTTGATCCCGAAATGTACTCCACGCTGTACGACAATCTAAAGCGTAACAACGTGGCTGTATCCATCTGCGAACTGGCCACGGAAGAGAACGGCCGTCTGGTGGACAGGGTAGGGCCCCTGGCGGCGGGAGTCTACGACAACGCAAGTTTGCTGCACCACTTTTTTCTGGGCCACTGGCACAGCTCGTGCACCATTCTCTACGACCGCAAACTGTTCGAAACAGTGTCGTTCCCCGTTGGCGAAGCTAACGAAGACTACTTGCTCAACTATCTGATTTTCAAGGAGCAGCAGCGGGTTGCATATACCGATAAGGTCCTTTATCACTATATAAGGCGTTCCGGCAGCAACACCGCATCTCCCATAACGTTGAGGTTCCTCTCCTGGCTCAAACATACAGAAAAGGTGCTGGCCGATTACGGCGGCAGCGCCCTTCTCAAAAAGGAGGCTGAATACCAATACCTCTACTCTAACATAGTGCTTGGCAACAAATGCCTTCTGACACTTGCCGGGCAGCAATCTGCCGATGCAGAAGCGATATATAAGACAATTGTGAACAACCTCCGGCAGTCTTTTGGCAAACTGCTGTCAAACAGTTTTTTATCGTTCAGGAATAAGCTGTTTGGAATGCTGCTGGCCGTATGCCCGCGCATATACAGGGCGGCTGCGCTCCCCGTCATCCGCAGCAAGAAAGGTCGGTAATGAAAGGGCTCGTATCTGTAATAATGGGCGTCCATAACGAAAATCCGGCCTACCTGAGGACGGCGGTAGACAGCATCTGCGCCCAAACCTACAAAAATTTGGAGTTCATTATTGTTGATGATGCTGCAAACGAGCCGTGCAGGCAGTTGCTGGCAGACTGTGAGGCCCGCCACAGCAACATAAAAATATTGCACAACTCCTCCAACAACGGCTTGACAAAATCTTTGAACAAAGCCCTGGCCGCTGCTGGCGGGGAATATATCGCCAGGATGGATGCCGACGATTTTTCCGTGCCCGACAGGATAGAAAAGCAGGTGAGGTTTATGGAAGACAACCCCGATATTGATGTTTGCGGAACCGGGGTGGTGACCTTTGGCGGCGGGGAGAAGTTTATGAGCCCTATGAACGGGATAGACAGCCGCAAGGCGGCCTGCTTCCTGTTCTTTTCCAGCACAATTTGCCACCCATCTGCAATGGTAAGAGCAATCTTCCTGCAAAAGAACAATCTTGAATACGACGAATCTATAAAATCGGGACAGGACTTCGATTTGTGGGAGAGATGCAGCGTCTGCGGGAAACTGGCGGTGATGCCGCAGGTGCTTCTATACTACAGGTTGCATCCCGGCCAGATAACGGCAAAATGTTCCGATGACCAGCAACTTACATCCGATATGGTGCGCCGCCGCCGCCTCTCGCGTATAGGCCTGGCGCCCACCGAAGCGGAGTATAAATGTCACTTGCTGCTTGCAAGCGGTGTGTCTGACGATATTTCTGCGGCGGACGTGCTGGCCTGGAAAAACAAACTCCTGGAGGCAAACAGAAGCGCGGAATTGGCAGACCCTGATGAATTTGAAAAGGATCTCGACCATAGATTCTTCTTATATAAAATGAGGAACCGGAAAGTGTTTTCTGCGATAAGGGCGGCCGACGCCGGCTGCTTTTGCAGGATGATTTCGGACAATATAGCCAGAGGTGTAAAACTGAGCAGGGCGACTGCCGCCTTGCATAAGTTGCTCCCGAATGAGTAATTTGAAGACCATAGCAGTGGGGTTTCTGGAGCGGCGGGAATTGCTTAAACGGCGTTTCGTGAGGCCGGAGCGGTATATCCGCAAGTTGTTCTATGCCAGGATGGGATACCCGCTTAACCTCGCCTGCCCGGTTACCTACAACGAAAAGCTTCAGTGGCTCAAATTGTATTGGCACAATCCCGTCCTTACCACCCTTGTAGACAAAGCAGCGGTAAAGGACTATGTTGCAGAAAAAATTGGGCGGGAATATATTATCCCCACAATCGGCCTTTGGGAAAGGCCGCAGGAAATAGATTGGGAAGCCCTCCCGCGGCAGTTCGTTCTTAAATGCACCCACGACAGCGGCGGCCTTGTAATATGCAGGGACAAAGAGAGTTTCGACCGCGGGGCTGCGGTGCGGGTTCTAAAAAAGAGTCTCCGGCACAACTATTACTACGAAGGCTTCGAGTGGCCGTACAAAAATGTGAAGCCCCGCATTCTCGCGGAGCCCTATTTGGAAGATGTTGCCACAAAAGAGCTCCGGGACTACAAATTCTTCTGTTTTGACGGCGAGGTCAAGGCGCTGTTCGTGGCGACCGACCGGGGCAAGGCGGGCGAAGATGTAAAGTTCGATTTTTTTGACGCCGAATATAACCACCTCCCCATAAAACAGGGCCACGAGAACGCGGCGACACCCCCGCAGCGCCCTGCGCATTTCGAGCAGATGAAACAACTTGCGGCCACCCTTTCAAAAGATTTCCCCCACGTCAGGGTAGATTTTTATGAAGCAAACGGGCAAGTATACTTTGGAGAGATGACATTTTTCCATCACGGCGGGTGGACAAAATTCGACCCCGCGCAGTGGGACTATACCTTTGGTGAATGGCTAAAACTACCGGCAGATGTTTAGTTTAGCTCCGCAATACTATATGCCGATATATTATGTGGCGGTAGCAATACTGTCATTTATGGCGGTTTCCCAATACGAGACCTTCCCCAACGAGCGTATGTACGAAGAGCAGAATCAATCGGGCTGGGGCATAGCCCTGTTTGCGATTCTGCTGTCGCTCTTTATAGGGTTCCGGCCGGTCAGCGTAGACTATTTTGTAGATATGGAAAACTACGCCGACTCCTACAACGCCCTGCGTACCGCAGACTATGTTTTCTATACGGCAGAAGACAGCAACATCTTGTTCGACAACATATACCTGTATATGGCTACCCACGGCGTGAGCGCCACATACTTCTTCCTGTTGATTGCGGTGCTCTATTTTGTGTGCATTGCGTGGGCTTGTTCTATGATTTTCCCCAAGGACAAGTTTATCTCTATACTGGTATATCTGAGCGCATTCTCAACATATTCCTACGGCGTGAACGGCATCAAGGCGGGGGTGGCGGCGGCGCTGTTCCTGGTGGCTGTGGCGTTTTTCCAGAAGCGGCAGTGGGTCGGTGTGATAGTCTTTACGCTGCTGTCCTACGGTATGCACCACGCTATGGTTCTCCCGATTGCCGCGTTCTGGGTCTGCATCTTTGTCAAGGACCCTAAGCTGTTCCTGGGCTTCTGGGTGGTTTGCTTTGTGCTGTCGCTGTTCAAAGTGACCATATTCCAGGAGTTGATGGCAGATCTTGTGAACGAACACGGCGCCGAATACCTGCGAGGCGCCGGAGGCTATGTGAAGGATATCTTTGGCGGGTTCCGAATAGACTTTGTGCTCTATTCAATTGTCCCTATGGTGGTGGGCCTTATAGCGATAGAAAAGAAGCAGATCCACTCGGAGAAATTTGAGTTCCTGCTGAACCTGTATACTATGACCAATGCGGTATGGCTGCTGTGTATGTATTCCGACTATACTAACCGTATCGCATATCTGTCCTGGTTCCTGTACCCTATAGTGCTCATATATCCCTTCCTGAACGAAGAGTGGGAAGGGCCAAAGTACAAGTTGTTTCAGTGGGTGGTTTACGGCCACTTGGTGTTTAACCTCATAATGGTATTCATCTATTGGTAATGGCGCGCGTCTCGGTTCTTATGGGGGTCTACAATTGCGAAAAGTACCTGCAGCAGGCGCTCGGCAGCCTCTACGCCCAGACGTTCCAAGACTTCAAGATAATTGTTTGCGACGACGGCTCTACGGACGGCACCTGGGAGGTGGCCAGCCGCGAAGCCGACAGCCACAGCAACATTGTGCTGCTGCGCAACGAGCATAATATGGGGCTCAATTTCACCCTGAACCGCTGCCTGGAGGTCGCCGACACCGAGTATTGTGCACGGATGGACGGCGACGACATTTCTATGCCCTCCCGGTTCAAGACAGAGGTGGAGTTCCTGGACAGCCACCCGGAATATGCCATAGTGAGCACCCCTATGAAATATTTCGACGACGGCGGCGTGTTCCGCGTAGGGAAGGGGGGCGGCGAACCGCAGCCCAAAGATTTCCCCAAGGGGACGCCGTTCTGCCACGCCCCGTGTATGGTGCGCACCGAGGCCTATCGGGCCGTGGGCGGCTACACCGACTCCTATGATTTACTAAGGGTAGAAGATTACCATCTTTGGATAAAGATGTACAGCAAGGGCTACCGGGGATATATGCTGGATGAGCCGCTGTATATGATGCGCGACGACCGGGCCGCGGCCCACAGGCGCAGTTTCGCCACCCGCGTGAACGAAGCCCGCGTCAAGGCGCTGGCCATCAAGCAGTTCCGGCTGCCGGTATGGAATTATATCCATTGTCTAAAGCCGATAATCCTGGGCCTGATGCCGGCCGGAATGTATTCTTCGCTCCGGAAACTGAAAAATGGATAAGAAAAAGATTTGCTTTGTGACGGCTGTGCCAATCACCGCAACGTCTTTCTTACGGAAGCATATGGCGGCGCTGTCCTGCTCTTATTCTGTCCATTATGTATGCAATGCGGCTCTAAGCGATGTGGCCGGTTTGTCATACGACGAGTTCCATTACTTACCCATAGAGCGCGGCTTCTCCATAGGCAAGGATATAAAGGCCCTGTGCAAACTATATAAGTGCCTCAGAGCTAATAAGTTCGTCGCCGTGCATTCGGTGACGCCCAAAGCCGGGCTGCTGACCGCGATAGCCGGCTGGATGGCCGCCGTGCCGGTCCGCATCCACATCTTCACAGGCCAGGTATGGGCCACTCGCAAGGGCTTTGTGCGGTGGCTGCTCAAGGCAATGGACCGCATCATAGTGCGGCTCGACACGCACATCCTGGTGGACGGCAAATCCCAGATGGCTTTTCTTGAGAGAGAGGGCGTGTTGAAGCCGGGCAGGGCCACCGTATTTGCAGACGGCTCCATTTCCGGCGTAGATACAGCCCGCTTCGCGCCAAACGCAGAGCTCCGTGGAAAAATCCGCCTGGAACTCGGCATAAAAGACGATATGCTGGCGTTCATCTTCGTGGGGCGGCTGACCCGCGACAAAGGCATCGAAGAGTTGCTGCAGGCGTTCGAAAAGCTGGCTGCAGAGCGCAACGACGTCTTTTTGCTGATGGTCGGCTGGGACGAGGGCTATGGATCAAAAATGCAGCAATACCCCCATATCGGGGCGAATAACTCCTGTTATTACGGCGCAACCCCGGCACCTGAACAGGTGCTCAACGCCGGTGACGTGTTCGTGCTGCCCACCTACCGGGAGGGTTTCGGCACCAGCGTGCTGGAGGCGGCCTGCACCGGCATTCCCGCAATTACATCGGACGCATACGGTGTTCTTGACTCCATAGTGGAGGGGGAAACCGGGCTCAGGTGCAAGGTCGGGGACGCACAGGGGCTATACGAATGTATGAAATATTGTAACGAACACCGCCCGCAGGTGCTTCAAATGGGGCGCAAGGCCCGCGAACGGGTGCTGTCAAGTTTTACTGCGGAACGGCTCACCGAATGCTGGGTGGAGTTCTACGGTAAGTTGTTGGAAGGGTAGTATATGCTTTACGAATTTGCACATTTCCTCCAAAACAGGGTACGCCCGGTTTGGAATCTTATAGAAGACACCAATGCTGCACTGTTCCGTTTGCGGTATGGCAGTAAACTCAAGCATTTGCCGCAGGTTACCGCCGGTTATCCCGGGGTGGAAAGGGTTGTAAAAGGCGATGCCGAGGCGCTGGCCGCCTTTTTCGCCGGCCAGCCGGATTGGGTGTTCCGGCACTTCAACCCGCACGGCTTCGACAGTAAAACCATAGCCCGGCTGTCCAAGAATCCATCTATGCTGATGTACGTGATGCGGGAAGAGGGGCAAATTGTGGGGTATTTCTTTCTCCGCTGCTTTTTCATAGGCAAGAATTACCTGGGCAAGATGGTAGATGCCGGTCGGCAGGGCAAAGGCATCGGGCAGAGGATGTGCTGCTGCGCTATGGACATCACCACGGCGCTCGGGATGCGGATGTTCGAGTCTATTTCCAAAAACAACCTTTCCAGCCTGGGCGCAACCCAGAAAGTGCTGGAAACCAGAATTGTAAAGGAATTGGAAAACGACGTTTTATATATAGAAGACGTCAGAAAGAAACCGGTATGTGGTTAAAATATATATTTGACAGGGTTGTATCTTTTGTAGGGATAGTGGTCCTTTCCCCGTTGTTCTTGATTGTGGCCGTGCTGGTCAGAATCAAGATGCCCGGCGGCCCGGTTATCTTCTCCCAGAAAAGGGTGGGGAGGGGCGGCCGCCTGTTCACCATTTACAAGTTCCGCACAATGGCGGCGGGCCAGACAGGTTCTTCGGTTACAGTGGCGGGTGAATCCCGCATAACCCCGTTGGGCGCACGTCTGCGCCGGTATAAGCTGGACGAGCTCCCGGAGCTCTGGAATGTGCTAAAGGGCGATATGAGCTTCGTGGGGCCGCGCCCCGACGTGCCCGGCTATGCCGACTGCCTTGAGGGCGACGACCGCGAAATGCTGCGGCTGCGCCCGGGCATCACCGGTCCGGCAACTCTTAAATATCGCAACGAAGAGGAGTTGCTGGCGCAGGTTGCGGACCCGCAGAAATACAACGACGAGGTCATTTTCCCCGACAAAGTGCGCCTGAACCGGTATTATCTGCACCATTATTCGTTCTGGATGGATCTCAAAATGATATTCGCCACCGTGCTGGGCAAGCATATAGAGTATGCCGGCGAAACGGTGTGATTTTGGCGATGCCGGTTTGGTATTGCAACTGGAATTGATTATCTTTGCGGCTTAATTTTATGGCTGAAAATCAAAAATATAAGTACACTCGTCCCGCCGTCAGGTTGGTTTCGATGAGTTTCTACACACCGCTGTTGCAGGTGAGTGTGGGCAGTTATATAGAGACACCGCTGGACGGTGAAGAAATCGGAGACAATGAATAGGCGCATTTTCATACTTATCGCCGCCCTTGCGGCGACTATTGTCTCCTGCAAGAAGGAGGCCCCCGCCGGCGAGATAGCAGAGGATGCTTCGGCCACTGTGATAGAGGCCTTCCAGGAAGGCAACGCCACCAAAGCCACCTACAACGGCAGCGGCATACAGTGGGATGCGAACGACGCCATTGCTGTGTTCCCTTCCGGTGCATCTTCCAGCGTCAAGTTCAGCAAAACTGAGAGCGGCAACTACTTCCGTGCCGGCGAAACTGTCAACCTGAACGGCATTTACGCGTTGTTCCCGTATAATTCCGCCGCCACCATTTCGGGCGGGGTAATAACCACCACCATCCCCACAACCCAGACCGCCACACCCGGCTCCTTCGCCCCCGACGCCAACGTGGCGGTGGCCTACTCAGAAAGCGGCAACAGCATCTATTTCAAGAACGCAGTTTCTTACGTCAAGGTAAGCTACAAGACCACGCTCACCACGGCGAAAGTGACCAAAATCTCCTTTATGGCGCTGGACGGATCTATAGTTTCCGGACGCGTCGCCCTCACCCCCACGGTGAGCGGCGGGGTGGTGACCGACGTCAAAACTGCCGCCGTGAGCCACACAGGCCCCAACTATGTGGAGCTGACCGGCAATATACTCCCGAATACAGATTATTACCTTGTAATAGCCCCGGTAAACCTTTCCAGCGGCTACAGAATTGTATTCAC
>JAFZYD010000025.1 GCA_017616475.1 Bacteroidales bacterium | reverse complement strand
GCCGTCCATTTCGGTGAGCAGCTGGTTCAGGGTGTTTTCCCGCTCGTCGTTGCTGGAGAAGCCTATGTTCTTGCTGCGGCTGCGGCCCACGGCGTCAATCTCGTCTATAAATACAATGCACGGGGCCTTCTCCTTGGCCTGGCGGAACAGGTCGCGCACGCGGGAAGCTCCCACGCCCACGAACATCTCCACAAAGTCGGAACCGGAGATGGAGAAGAACGGCACGTTGGCCTCACCCGCCACAGCCTTGGCCAGCAAGGTCTTGCCGGTGCCAGGAGGGCCTACCAGCAGGGCGCCTTTGGGAATTTTGCCGCCCAGGGTAGTGTATTTCTTGGGGTTCTTGAGAAAATCCACAATCTCCATCACCTCCACCTTGGCCTCCTCCAGGCCCGCCACATCTTTGAAAGTGACCTTATCCTTGTCCTGCTTGTCGTTGTCGTATATCTTGGCCTGCGACTTGCCCACGTTGAAGATGCCTCCGCCACCTACTCCCCCGCCCATTCCGCGCATCGGCATCACGAACAGCATAAGGAAGAACACCACCATAAGGATTATCCAAATCCAATCCATAATGTTGGCCCAGCCGTTGGTGCGCTCCTCAATCACCACCTCGAAGCGGTCCAGCTCCTCCATCTGCTGCAGAACTGCGTCGAACTCGCTCTCCGCATTGAAGGTGTCGGACACCAGAAAGTAGAAATACGGGCCGCTCTTGGGCTGCGTCTTTTCCTGGAAATAGTTTTTGTAACGCTCTGCGCTGGTGCTCTTGATGTATACCTCGCCACGGTGGGCGTTGCGTATATAAACCACCTTCTGCACACTGCCGGTGGGGAGAATCTCGTCCCTCACTTCGAACCACTCCTTTTTCACGGGGTCGGAGCCGCCGCTGGTGGTCCAAAGCATAACCAGGCCTAACAGCAGCGCTGCATATATGGCGAGAAGACCCCAGCGGGGACGACGCGCGGGCGTTTTACCGTTGCCTCCCTTGGGAAACGGGAAAAATCCGCCGCGGCGGTTGCCGCCGTCGCCGTTCTGATTCTGGTTCTGGTTGTTAGTGTTGTTCTCTGTATTCTCGTTATTGCTCATCGTCTTCAAAATTTGTTTTTTCTGCATCCGACCAAAGATCTTCCAAACGGTAGAAATCGCGGTACTCGGTCTGGAAAATGTGAACCACGATATCTCCATAGTCCAGTATCACCCAAAAAGCATTTTCGCGGCCCTGCGTGCGGATGGGGTCCCGCTTGCACTCGGTCCACATCTTGTCCATAACATTGTCGCATATTGCAACTACCTGGGTGGTGCTGTCTGCGTTGCAGATTGCAAAACAGTCGGTAATGGCGGTGCCTATATTGGTCAAGTCCATAGCTACCACATTCTTTGCCTTTTTGTCCAACATTGCGGCGGCAATAACCTCTATTTGCTTTTTCTGCGTTTCGTCAATCATAAATAAAAAGTTAATTTCGCGTGTAAAATATGTAACCTACAAATTTATGAAAATAATATGGCATAACATAATCGATTCTACATTTTCCGCGATGGAAAATGCAAAAAATATTTTGCATCACGGAGATGTATGGGCCGCACGTTTCCAAAGCGCAGGACGGGGGCAGAGAGGCAACGTGTGGTGCAGCGACGCCGGCCAAAACCTCACCTTCTCGGTATTTCTTGTGCCTGAGGCGCTTGCGGCTGCAGATCAGTTCTATGTATGCCAAGCCATATCGCTGGGAATCTGCGGCTATCTGGAGAGCAAAGGGGTGCTGGCGGCCGTCAAGTGGCCCAACGACATTTATGTGGGCGACCGCAAGATTTGCGGCATCCTGATTGAGCATTCGGTTGCGGGCGGCACAGTCAAAAACACCCTGGCCGGCATCGGGCTCAACCTCAACCAGACCGAGTTCCCCGATTGGATTCCGAACCCCACTTCGCTGAAGCTGGAAACCGGAGCGGACTGCGACCCGGAAGATGAGCTGGAACCGCTTCTGGGGCACATTTTTGCCGAGTTCGACGCAATGCCCGGCGACGCCCCGGAGAGGTATTTGGAGCGGCTTTACCTGCGCGGCATACCCCACAGCTTTACAGTGGCCGCCACCGGCGAACGCTTCAGCGGCCGCATAAAGGGCACGGCGCCCGACGGCCGCCTGATTATTGAGGCGCCCGACGGGGAACGTCTGTTTGCTTTTAAAGAGGTTATCTACTAGGCATTAGCCATAAAAGATATTGTCTCCGAAGGGTCGTCACTGCCGAACACGGAGCTGCCGGCCACGAACGCATCCACCCCGGCCTTGCGCAGCAGGGCGACATTGTCTTTATTGACACCGCCGTCTATCTCAATCAAGCATTTGCTGCCGGAGTCGGTAATCATTTTTTTGAGCTTGCGCACTTTCTCCACCGACTGGGGTATGAACTTCTGCCCGCCGAAGCCCGGGTTCACGGACATTATCAGCGCCAGGTCAATCTCGCCCAGAATATCTTCCAGCAGGCAAACGTTGGTGTGCGGGTTAATTGCCACGCCGGCCTTCATACCAAGGTCGTGGATGGCAGAGACGGTGCGCTCCAGATGGGTGCACGCCTCGTAGTGGACGGTGAGCAGCGACACGCCGGCCTGCGCAAAGCGGGCCAGATAGTTGTCGGGGTTCACAATCATCAGGTGGGCGTCCAGGGGCTTGGTGGCCAGGCGGGAGATGTGCTCCACAACGGGCAGACCAAAGGAGAGGTTGGGCACGAAAACGCCGTCCATAATGTCCAGATGAATCCATCCGCACTCAGACTCGTTCAGCATCTCAATATCCGCAGCCAGATGTGCGAAATCGGCAGAAAGAATGCTGGGGGCAATTATATTTTTCATAACTGACAAAGATTAAGCATAATTATTTATCCCAGAAGCTGGAAGATTTGTCGTATTTAAGCAAGCTGCTCAGGGTAGACGAGTTGGCGGCAATGCGGAAGCCGTAGCTCTGCCACTTTCCGGTAGGCACCCACGAAACGCTTATATTGAAGCAGTGAAGGTCGTAGGTGGCGCTCAGCTGCGAAGTGGTCATCGTAAAGGTGCTCAAATCGAAGCCGGTGTTCATAGATATATTGAGCCGCTTGGTGAGGCGCACCTGACCGCTCATAGTGGTGGTGCGGGTCCACTTGTCCACCTTCTGCAACTGGTTGTTGGTATAGCTGTAAGACCCGTTGTAGCTCAAATTCACGCTGAAGCTGAGGTTCCACGGGATTTCCGGATTCAAGTAATAGAGCCAGCCGCCGGGGATGTATTCGCCAGTGAGCGGATGGTAGTAAATCCTGTAATAATCGTTTTCCCCGTGTTTGGAAGAAGACGAGGAGGATGCGGAGGGGTCCCGGCGGCCGTCGTTGCCGTCTATGGTCCCTTTGCCGTTGAGTGAATATGACATCGAAGCCGAAGCGTTGGTGATGCGCGCCAGCTTGTGCTTGGTCATAATGAGAAACTTGTTGCAGCGGGCGCCGCGGTCGTTCACGTCGTAGGGGTCCAAAGTCAGGTTGCCGTTGATGCCGACCTTGCCGAACACCGTCGTGCTACCGGAAATGGAGATGGTGGAGAGGCGCAGCGAATCGGCCAGGAAGTTGTACGAACCACCAACGTTCAGCTGGTCTATCAGCTTTATTTTCTTTGTGCCGACGCCGGTGGTGTCTTTGGTGTCCTTCACCTTGGCCTCCAGGTTGTTGCCGAACGAGAAGCTCAAAGAGCCGCTCTTGCCCTTGGAGGGCGGGCTGTTCATCTGGCCGGCCCAGATGTTATAATCTTTGGTGACCTCCTCGCCCTTGCTGTTCAGATATGAGAGTGTGCGCCAGCCGTTGGCGGCGGTGCCCAGCTCCGGATGGTACGACAGGCTGAAGGAGGGAGTAATCATATGCCTGATGGCCTGCAGGTTGCCCTTGGGGTTGAACTGGAACAGACCGTAGATTCGGGTGCTCATCGATATGGACGCGGAGTAGTTCTGCGTGATGCCTATGGTAGAGAACTGCCCGGACATAGTAGATTCCACCTTATCCGTTTCGGGATTGTAGAACTGGGTGGTCTTGCGGAAGTACATATTCGCGCCGTAGTTGATGCCCGGGGAGAAGTTGAAATATTTGAGAAGGGTGAACGACGGCAGGCCTATTGTAACCTTGTGGGTCATACCGTTGTTGAACTTGTCCACGAACCCCTCGCCCATAAACTCGCTGGCCTTGAAGTTTATCTTGTTCTGGAAAGATGTGCTGTAGCTGAACGAAATCTGCTCGTAGAATTTTTCCTTGCCCACGCGGACCTTTCTCTTGAACGGGAAGAAACGGTTCACGCTGAAGGTCATATTAGGGAGCGTGAACACGTAAGAGCTGTCTTTGGTGTTCTGGCTGTGGAGCATATTCACCGATATGTTGCCGAAGCCCAGGTTCTTGGAATACGATATTGACGACGATGTCTGGCTCTGAACCGCCTCCGAAACGCTGGTGGAGTTGTACCGGCTGTTGGAGGGGCTGGAGAAGTTCACCGAAGCGCGGAAGGTAGTTCCCGGGCGCGCCTTGGCATCCTGCGAATGCGACCATTTTACACCGAAGTTCTTGGATTCGTTGTAACTCTCCGTGCCCTTCTCACCCGTCTTGTCCACCGAATAGGTGATGTTCATATCGCCGCTGTAGGCATATCTCTTCTTGTACCGGGAGGTGAATTCCAGAGCCCAGGAGCCATAGCTGTATATGTCGCCCGTCAGGGAGACGTCCAGGTGGTCGTTTATAACAACGTAGTAACCGAGGTCGCGCAGGTAAAGGCCGCGGGTCTTCTCCTCGCCGTAGGTAGGCATCATAATACCGCTGGCGCGGTCGGGCATATCCGGCACAAAGCCGAACGGCAGCGCCAGGGGCAGCGGAACATCCTCCACCACCAGGTAGGCCGGCCCGAAAACGGTGTGCTGCGACGGCTGGGTTATTATTTTGGCCGCGGTCATCTGCAGATAGTAGTGCGGATGCTCCGCGTTGCAGACGGTGTACTTGCCGCCCGCTATGTTCACCGACTGGTCGTCCAGCATCTTGAGCTTTTCGCCACGCAACTCGCCCTCCTGCTGGTTCGTTACCATATTCTTGATGCGCGCCTTGCGGGTGTCAAAACTGTAGTAGATTTCCTCCATCTGGTACTCCGTCTTGCCGTCCTTTAGCACCGGCATACCGACCCATTCATTGTTATAGTTCTTGCTGCCGCGGGCGTACACAATGTTGTGATCCAGGTCGTAGGCCATATAATCTGCCTTGATTTCTGTCTTGCCATATTTGACGGAGACGTCACCATAGTAGTAGATAACCCTGCGGCCATTGGTAAAATCCTCTATCACAGAGTCTTTTGCAGCGGAGAACGCAGGGCGCTCCAGCGAACTCTTGGGGCGCGGCGGGCGCTGGATGGAGTCGAGGCCCGCGGCAATGGCGGCGGAATCCAGTTCGGTTCGGAGAGAATCGGCCGGAGGCAGATCGGACAGTTGCAGCGTGTCCAGCCTTTCCATAACGTTCTCCGGCACGGAATCCCGCATCGGGGCGGGCGCGTCGCGGCGGTCAACATCACCAATATCAACGACTTGTGCACCAGCTATTAAAAAGCGGCACAATATTATCATTGACACTATTATATATCTTAAACGACGCACGTGAGGTTGTCAGTCGAAAAATTAGCTATCTTTGCAAAAGTGCAAAAATATTGATTTTAGGGACTTTTTACAACTAATATGCCGATTTTGTTCTCCAAGAGGGTATTTGCAGCAGCTATTGCGCTTCTTTTGGCAGTGCTTCCTGCTGCCGCAGAGGGCGTGCAACTCAAAACCGTGGTGATAGACCCCGGTCACGGCGGCCACGACGCGGGCGCCATTTCGCTGGACGGCAAACTGATGGAGAAAAATGTCGTGCTGGACGTATCTCTGCAGCTGGGCAAGAAAATAAAAGCGGCCTACCCCGACGTGAAAGTAATCTACACCCGTGACACGGATGTCTTCATCCCGCTGAACAAGCGGGCCGACATTGCCAACAAAGCCCACGCGGACCTGTTCATCTCCATCCACTGCAACTCGGTACCCAAAACATCCAAAGCCCCCACCGGCTGCGAAACCTGGGTGATGGGTATGGGCAAGAGCGACGCCAACATGGAGGTGTGCAAAACAGAGAACTCCGTGATTTTGCTGGAGGACGATTACACCACCAAATACCAAGGTTTCGACCCCAACGACAGCGAGAGCTACATACTGTTCAATTTGATGCAGAACGCCTATTTCGAGCAGAGCCTGACCTTTGCCGATATGTGCCAGAAGCAGCTGCGCAAGGGGCCAATCCCTACCAACCGCGGCATAAAGCAGGGCGGTCTTATGGTGCTCTGGCGCACCACGATGCCCTCCGTGCTGGTGGAGTTGGGATTCATTACCAATGCCGGCGACCGGGCCACACTTGGCGACAAGGCAAAGCGCGGCGACCTGGCCGGCTCGCTGTTCAAAGCTTTCGCTGAATTCAAGAAGCAGTATGAAAGCGGTGATATAGAGACTCAGGAAGAGCCCGGGCGCCCGGAGGTTGCAGAAGATGAGCAAACGGAGCCAGACAAGGAAACTGCCAGGCCGGCGGAAAGCACCGGATCCCCCACCCCCGGGGAGGACAACACCGAGCCGGCTCCCGCCCCGCAACCTAAAACGTATTATGCGGTGCAGATTTTTGCGATTTCAAAAGAATTGGAGGGTAATTCACCTCAGTTCAAGGGAGAAAAAGATATCCACAGATTCCCTGTCGGGAGTGTTTTTAACTATACTGTAGGCGTTATTAACAACGAGAATGACGCACAGGATGCAGCAAGGCGGCTTTCCGACAAATTTCCGGGGTGTTTCGTGGTTAAAGTAGACAATTTTAAAATCATAAAAAAATAAAATTTCTTTCATCGGAGATAACATACGCAAAATCAAAGGACTATACAAATGAGTTTTTAACAAACTCCTGATACTCAGCAGATTACAAGCGCCAAAAAGTTTCGGTTTGTGAATCAAGCACTTATAGAATAATTGAATTTTGCAAGCGTTTTTCGATTTTTATTTTATCTTTTTTTCAACCAGTTTTGTCTTGGCAAATAACGCAGATGACAAAACAAGATCACATAAAGGTTTGGGAAGAGTGTCTTGCCATTATCAAGGACAACACTACGGAAGAAGGGTACAAGACCTGGTTCGCCCACACAAGGGCAAAGAGCCTGGTCGGCAAGACCCTTACTCTGGAGGTGCCGTCCCATTATGTGATTGAGCATATAGAAGCCCACTACAGCAAGCTTCTGCTCAAGGTCCTCACCCGCGTTATTGGCAGCGGCTTCCGCCTCATATACAGCTACCGTTCGGTTGGCAACAGCTACGTTAGCACAATGGAGAGCG
>JAFZYD010000024.1 GCA_017616475.1 Bacteroidales bacterium | reverse complement strand
CCAACCAAATGCTCACCAACAACCCTTCGCAGATGTTCAAGGTGATGCCCGCCAGCAGCATAAAGAGCATCGAGGTCGTAACCAATCCCGGCGCCAAATATGACGCTGAGGGGGCCGGCGGCGTGCTGGACATCAAGACCAAGAGCGGCAGCGCGGGCAGCGTGGTCAAGGACGGTTTCTACGGCACCGTGACGGGCGGAATCAACAGCCGCGGCCGCTACGACGGCGGCCTGAGCCTCAACGCCCAGAAGGGCAAATGGACTTTCGGAGCCAACATACACGCAATGCACGAACAATTCGGCGGCGTGGAAGCGGGCAACTACTACGAATACGACGCCACCGCCACCACAATTTCCAGCAAATACACCGGCGCCGCACGGCAAAAGGGCATAATGAGCAACCTCAGCATCAGCTTCGAGCCAGACACCCTTAACCTGTTCACGCTTTCCGGCGGCTACAACGGCTTTGGCAACACCTCCACTGTGAACGACGCCCGCACAGATTATATTATCGCGGGAGTGCCCGCTCCCGGCTACGACTTGGACGTTGTCAACGCCAGTTCCTGGAACTTTATAAACGCCAGCGCCGACTGGCAGCACACCTTTGCCAGGAACAGGGAGAAGACCTTCACCCTCTCCTACCAATTTTCCGGCAGCCCCACCACCACTGACGGCATAACCACCGTGAAATATGACGGAGGCGGCGAGGAGGAGCGCGCCAACAAACAGCGCGACATAACAGCGGAGCACACCTTCCAGAGCGATTTTACCACCCCCATAGGCAAGAACCAGACGCTTTCCAGCGGACTGAAGTACATCTTCCGCCACAACAGCGCGAACGACGCCTTCAACGGCGTGCCCAGCGTATACGACTATTACAACCACATTGCGGCGGCCTATTCCGAATATACCGCGACTCTGAACAAATGGATCCTGACGGCCGGTCTGCGCTACGAGCACACTATCCAGAAGGTCGATTACGACGAAGCGGACAAGAATTTTGACATAAACTACGGCAACTTCGTGCCCAACGCCAGCGTGCAGTGGAACCTTTCGCAGGCGGGCAACCTGAGCCTCTCCTACAACCTGCGCATCCGCCGTCCAGGCATCGAGTCGCTGAACCCCTATGTAGACCGTATGCTTCCCACCGAAATCAGCTACGGCAACCCGGACGTTCGTGCCCAGGAGAGCCACCGCATTTCCCTGGCCTACAACCTTGCGACGCCCAAATGGGTAATCAGCCTGCGGGCCGGCGAACGGTTCGGCCGCGGCGGCATATCGGAGTATTCATTTACTGAGAATAACGTCCTGAACCACACCTACGGCAACATTGTAAATAGCAGCAGCACCGGTCTGGACCTTTATGCCAACTACAATCTTAATTCCAAGACCCGCATCTTTATGAACGGCGATTTGGATTACGACATATACCGCAGCGAGGTTCTCGATCAGGAGAATCACGGCTGGAACGGCGGCCTGTTCGCCGGCTGCCAGACCTCCATATTCTGGGATATGCGCCTGAGCCTTATGACCTTCATCCGAGACCGTGAATACTCTCTCCAGGGTTATCAGGGCGGCTTCCAATTCGGAATGTTCGGCCTCACCAAGACCTTCCTCGAAGAGAAGCTCTCCGTGAGCCTGCAGGCCGCCACCCCCCTCTTTTCCAAGAAGTTGAAGATTTACGAGTGTTCCTGGGGCGAAGGCTTCCGCAACAGCAGCAGCCAGTTGGTTCCGGTGCAGAGCATAGGCATAAGCATAAGTTACAACTTTGGCAACGGCAATATGTCCGGCGGCAAGAAAGTCAAGCGCTCCATCAATAACGACGACGTGGAGCAGAGCTCCGGCGGCGGCATTTCCGTGCCTGGTGCCGGCGGCGGTGCCGGTATGTAGCATCGTTTAAATTATTATTGTATTTTTGCAAATTGGATAGTATTTCCGTTTGTAAAACCACAATAATATGAGACGATATATTTACCCGGCTATTACCCTACTGTTATTCATTTCTTCATTTGCTAATGCACAGGAGACACCCCGCTGGCTCCGCCACAGCGCCATCTCCCCGGACGGCAAGACCGTTGCCTTCGCATATCAAGGCGACATCTTTACCGTAAGTGCAGGCGGCGGAGAAGCGAAGCAAATCACAACCTCGGCCTACTACGAGAGCGACCCGCTTTGGAGCGCCGACGGCAAGCAGCTTATTTTCACATCGTTGCGCGACAACAGCAAGGACCTTTGGGCCGCCCCCTCCACTGGCGGCACTCCCGTTCAGCTCACGACCTTTACCGGTGCGGAAACGCCGCTGGCGGTGCTGCAGGACGGCACTGTGCTCTACAGCGCCAACATTCTGCCCGACGCACAGGCAGCCGTCTATCCCAGCGTCTCCCAGCTCTACAAAGTGCCCGTTGCGGGCGGCAAGAGCGAGTTGGTTGCATCTATCAACATCTCCAATATGGCCGTTTCTGCCGACGGCGCTGTGCTTTTCGAAGATTACAAGGGCTACGAAGACGACCTGCGCAAGCACCACACATCGTCCGTCACTCGTGATATTTGGTATTACAACGACGGCAAGCCCGGTTTCTCTATGGACTCCGACGGCACCTTCACCCGCCTGACCACATTCGCCGGCGAAGACCGCAACCCCGTTTTCGCCCCTAACGGCAAGGATTATTACTTCTTGAGCGAGCGCGGCGGCAACTTCAATATTTGGAAGAGTTCCCTGGACGGCGCCCAGCCTGTTCAGGTATCCTTTATGGAGAAACATCCCGTCCGCGGTCTCAGCATTTCCGCCGACGGCAAATTGCTTTTCTCTTACAACGGCGACCTATACACCATGCGCGAGGGCGGAGAGCCCGTCAAACTGGCAGTAACCGTCACCAAAGACAAAACCGTGAAGGACAAAGTGCGCCGCCAGGTCAACTTCGGGGCGGTGGACATTGCCGCTTCGCCCAACGGCAAGGAGGTGGCGCTGGAGTCGCGCGGAGACATCTTCGTGACCTCCATCGAGCATAAGACCACCCGCCGCATCACATGCACCCCGGGGCGCGAACGGGGCGTTTGCTTCTCCGAAGACGGCCGCGAGCTCTACTATGCGGCGGAGCGCGACGGCGGCTGGGGCATCTGGAAGACTGTCCTTAACGACAAAAAAGACAAATATTTCACCTTCACCTTCGATTTCAAGGAGGAGCGGGTCACTCCGGAAGGAGTCACTTGCACAAACCCGGTAATATCGCCGGACGGCAAGTATCTCGCATATTTCAAGGACCGCACCGACATCGTGGTGCGCAACCTCAAGTCCGACAAGGAGAAAGTTGTGCTCCAGGGCGCCCTCTACTCCTACCAGGACGGCGACCTGGAGTTTGCCTGGAGTCCCGACAGCCGCTACCTCCTCACCGAATATCAGGCAAACGGCGGCTGGAACAACACAGACATAGCCCTGATTGAGGTGGAGAACGCCAAGGTCACGAACCTGACCCAGAGCGGCTATTCGGACGGCAACTTCCGCTGGGCGCTCGGGGGCAAGGCGATGACCTGGACCAGCGACCGCGCCGGCTACCGCAGCCACGGCAGCTGGGGCTCAGAGAGGGACATCTACATTATGTTCTTTGACGGCGAAGCCTACTATAAATTCACCCGGGATGAAGAAGACGACAAGATAGAGAAACTACTCACGGAAGACGACAAGAAGGCCAAGAAGAAAGAGGAGAAGGACAGCATAAAGGTGGAGAAGGGCAAGATTGACCCGCTGGTTCTGGATTTGGAAAACCGGGAGGACCGCATAGTGCGGCTCACCGGCGTCTCCGCCCGTATGGGAGACCACTTCCTGAGCCCGGACGGCACCAAGCTGCTCTTTGTCCAGCGGCTCGAGAAGGGCTTCGACCTCTGCCAGATGGACGTCAAGTCCCGCAGCGTCAAGGTGATAGACAAGGGCGCCAGGGGCCGTTTCGTCCCCTCCCCGGACGGCAAGTCGGTATTTATGATAAGCAGTATGTCCATAAAGAAGCTTGACCCCGCCACCGGCAAGGGCGAGTCCATCTCCTTTGCCGACGAATACGACCACTACCCCGCAGCCGAAAGGGAGTACATATACTCGCACGCATGGAAACAAGTCAAGGAGAAATTCTACGACGAAAAGATACACGGCATAGACTGGGACGGCTTCTATGAGAATTACAAGCAGTTCCTCCCCTATATAGACAACAACTACGACTTCCGCGAGCTGCTCTCCGAGTTCCTGGGCGAACTCAACGCGTCCCATACCGGTGCGCGCTACCGTCCCCTGGGCGGCTCGGCGGCCGGCCGCCTCGGCGTCCTGTACGATGACAGCTACTGCGAGGCCGGTCTCAAAATCAAAGAGATACTGCCCGGCAGCTGTCTGGCAATGGTCAAGCCCGACCTCAAGGAGGGCGACATAATTACATCGGTAGACGGCGTGGCGATAGTCCCCGGCACCGCCTGGTACGACGCGCTACGCTACACCGCCGGCAAGAAGACCGTTCTCGGTATAAAGAGCGGCAGCAAAGAGTCCACCGTAACAGTCAAGCCGGTAGCTTCCGACACCGAAGGCCTTTACAAACGATGGATACGCCGCAACGAACAGCTGGTAGAAAAACTCTCCGGCGGCCGCGTAGGCTACGTCCACGTCCAGGGGATGAATTCCGACAGTTATCGCGAGGTCTACTCCCGCGCCCTGGGCAAGTACCGCTCCTGCGACGCCCTTATAGTTGACACCCGCCACAACGGCGGCGGCTGGCTGCACGACGACCTGGCCACCTTCCTGAGCGGCAAGGCCTACATAGATTTCAAGCCGCGCGGCCAATATATAGGCACCGAGCCCTACAGCAAGTGGAACAAACCCTCCTGCGTGCTTATTTGCGAGGACGACTATTCCGACGCCTCCGGCTTCCCCTACATTTACAAGCAGCTGGGCATTGGCAAGCTCATCGGGGCCCCCGTCCCGGGCACTATGACCGCCGTATGGTGGGAGACGCAAATTGACCCCACCCTCATATTCGGCATTCCGGAGGTAACCTCCGTAAGCCGGGCGGACGGCAGCGTGCTGGAAAATCAGCAGATTGAGCCCGACATTCTCATATTCAACGACCCGGCCAGCGTGCTCCGCGGAGAAGACCGTCAGATTGAGGCCGCCGTGGCCGAGATGCTCAAACAAATCGAAAAATAGCACCGGCTTATGACCAAGATACGTTGTATAGCTGTTCTGGTACTGACTTTGGTTCTGGCGGCGGCACTGCCGCCCTCCGCCCAGGCGCAGACGGCAAAATATACCGTGAGCGGGACGGTCACCGACACCCAGGGCGAGCCGCTGGTCGGCGTCTTTGTCCTTGTCAAGGGGACCAAGGACGGCACCGCGACCGACCTGGACGGTAAATATTCCATCAGTTTCCCGGTTTCCGCCTCCACAACGCTCGTATTCCAGTATATGGGTATGGAAAACCAGGAGGTCAAGGTGTCCAAATCCCAGACGCTCAACATCCAGATGAAGGGGGACAACACCATAGAGGAGTCGGTAATCGAGGCGGGTTACGGCGTGGTGCAGAAGCGCTCCGATATGGTCGGGTCGGCATATCAGGTCGATTCCGAAAAGTTCAAGACACTCCCCGCCTCCCGCGTGGACAACCTGCTGCAGGGTATGGTGCCTGGCCTCGATATCCAGGAGAGCACCACCTCCGCCGCCCGCACCCGCTACTCCATACGCGTGCGCGGCGACGCGTCGCTAAACGCCAACAGCGAGCCGCTGTGGATTGTGGACGGAGTGCCCATCTACACCGGCAGCCAGGGCAGCGTGAACGGTATGAGTTACACCGTGAGCCCAATGTCCTTCATAAACCCGGACGACATAGAATCCATTACTGTGCTCAAGGACGCAGCCACCACATCTATCTATGGTGCTGACGGCGCGAACGGCGTTATTCTGGTCACCACCAAACAGAGCAAGGGCGACGGCAAGGTGCGGGTGACCGCTTCTATGAAATACGGTATCTCCAAGGTAGACCGCTCCACCCTAATCAAACTGCTCAACGCAGAGCAGTGGTGGGGCCTGGCCCGCACCGCCTGGACCAACGCGGGCTACGACCTGGCCAACTTCCCCTATCAGGACAACGAATACAACTCCTACTCCACCACCGACACCGACTGGTACGACGTGTACCTGGGCACCGGCAATATGCGCGAATTCAGCTTGCGCCTGGATTCCGGCAGCGAAAAGGCAAAGCACTACCTCTCGCTCAACTATTACGGGGAAGATTTCATACGCAAGGGCAACGACCAGAACCGCTTCACCATCCGCGACCGCGGGCAGTACAAATTCGGCAAGCGCTTTACGGCCGACCTCAACCTGTCGTTCTCATACAACGTGAACAATGTGGTTTCGATTTCCGACTCGTACTACCGCAACATCCCCATCTTTTCTCCCTATGACACTGACGGGGTGACGCCGCGTATGTACAACTATTACAGCACAGCCACCGACACCTACAACCCTTCCCTGCGCAAATTTGTATACTCCTGCGTGCCTGAGAGGGAATTCAGCGACAATGTCCAGCGGGGCATGGAATTCGACGCCAACACCACTCTGTCATACCAGATTATAGAAGGTCTCAAGCTTTCTTCTATGTTCGGCGTGAACGCCATAAACGCAATGGAGCTTATTTACAACCCCAAAACGACTCTGGACGGGCAGACCAGCTACGAGCAGGACGGCACCTCCCGCCGCGCGGCAGCGTTCGACTACACTTGGAACAATATCGACCGTCTGAACTTTGACCGCAAGTTCGGCAAACACAGGGTCGGCGCACTGCTGGGCATCGAGTTTGTGGACACCGAGCGGCGCAGTTTCTACGCCACCGGCAGCGGCTTTGCCAACGACCATATAAAGGAGATAGGCTATGCTGTTGACGAATCTCGCAGGGGATCTTCTTCTGCCTCCAACTCCCGCTCCCTCTCCTATCTGGGCACCCTGAGTTATTCCTACGACAACCGTTACTACATTTCGGCATCGTACCGCCGCCAGGGTTATTCATCGTTCAGCACCTATTCCCGCTGGGGCGACTTCTCTTCCATAGGCATTTCCTGGAATGCCCACAACGAAGCCTTCTTCAACGTCCCGTTCATCAACCGGCTCAAGGTGAAGGCCAGCTACGGCAACAGCGGCAATTCCCGCGTAGACACCAGCGCCGCCTACGGCACCTACACCTACGGCACCAGCACCTACTACGGCGGCCTGATGGGCGCCACCCAGGGTTCCGCCCCCAACCCGGGCTTGAGCTGGGAAAACACCTACATTACCAACCTGGGCCTCGACCTGGGCCTGTTCAACAACCGGGTCGACCTGCAGCTGGAATGGTACAGCAAATACACCACCAACCTGCTTTACAAGGGGCGCGTCTCCTCAATTATAAGCGACGGCACGGTGATGCGCAACGTGGGTGAAATGGAGAACCGCGGCTTTGAGATTTCCCTGAACACCACAAACATAAAGACCCCCAACTTCAAGTGGACCACCGATTTCAACGGGAGTGTGAACCGCAATATAATCCGCAAACTATACAAGGGGACTCACACAGGTTTCTTCGATTATGTTTGGATGGAGGGGGCCAGCAAGGACGCCTGGTGGCTGAGCCGCTGGGCCGGAGTGGACCCCGCAACCGGCAGCCCAATGTGGTATGACGCGGGCGGCGATGTCGTGTTCGCTTTCTCCTACGAAAACCGCGTGCTGCTGCCCGAATACAACAAGGAACCCGACCTGAGGGGCGGTATGCGCAACATATTCACCTTCGGAGACTTCTCCCTTGTGGCCTTTATGACCTATACCATAGGCGGCTGGGAACTGCTCGATTTTGGCCAGGACGGCTACGACATAATCTCCTACAACACCGTGGTAGAAGATCTCGACTACTGGCAGCAGCCGGGTGACGTATCCAACAATCCCAAGCCGGTATACAAAAGCGACAGCGGTTCCCGACGCAGTTCCACCCGGTTCCTCTACAACAAGACCTGCTTCCAGCTTAAAAACCTGGTTCTGACCTACAACGTGCCGTCTTCCTTCTGCAAGAAGTTTATGCTGAGCGGCGCCACCGCTTCGCTTATAGGCGACAATGTATACACCTGGACTCCGGACCAGAGCCGCACGCGCAACAGCTACAAGACTATGCGCTACCCCGCCGGCCTGACCCGTTCCGTTTCCGCACAACTCATCCTTAATTTCTGACGACGATGAAAAGACTGTTTGCAATTATTTTCACAGCGCTTTCGCTGACCTGCTGCACCTCCTTCCTCAACGTCGAGAATTTGGGGAAGAGCACCATTGACGGCTTTTTTGCCGATATCGACGGCCTCCGCGCGGCCGGGCTGGGCCTGCACCGCCTCATAGGCGAGATGTACGACGACGACTATATCCGCATCGGCGAGCTTGCGGGCGACAATGTCTACCTCTACCGCGTGAACGCCGGCCAGGCGATGCAGTTGGTATACGATTTTGAAAGCACCCCCGCCGACAACTCCGGATATCCGTATTATTTCTGGAAAGATGCATACGAGGTGTGCACCAACGCCAACAACATCATTTTCTACGGGGCGAAGCTTCTGGATGAATACCCGGAGTATGCCGATGAAATAAACCGGCATTTCGGCTACGCATATTTTGCGCGGGCCCTGAGCCACTTTAACTTGTGCAACGTATATGCGATGCCCTACGACTATACCCCGGACGCTTCCCACCCCGGCGTGGTGGCCATCGACTATGTGCCCGGCTTTGACACCGAGCTGCCGCGCAACACCGTGGCGCGGTGTTACGAACTTATAACCGGCGACCTGGGCAAGGCCATAGAGTGCTTTGGCAGCGACGCCGGCAGCACCCCGACCTACATCTCCGCCCTGGCCTGCAAGGCTCTTCTGGCCCGCGTCTACCTCTATATGAAGGACTATGACAAGGCTGCATCTTATGCCAGGGAGGTGATGGACGTTGTGCCGCTCACTCCCCGCAGCGGCTATGTGAACTTCTTCCGCAAGGCGCAGGACAACCCGGGCGAAGGGATATTCCGCCTGAACGCCTACGACGCCGGCACCGGAATGAAGCGTATGTGCAACCCGCTCTCTGCGCAGGAGTGCGGCCCGGACGCCACCTTTATGGAAACCTTCGGCAGCGATGACATCCGCAAGGATCTTTTCACCTTCGTTGCGGAGAAAGAAGACGGCGAAGAGTACGAGGGCAAGGTTTATACCGCCATCTGCAAGCACCTGCCCTTCAAGAACGGCGTCTCTTCCGAAGAAAACCGCCGGTGCGACTTTCCTGTGCTGCGCGTCTCCGAGATGTACCTGATCCACGCCGAGGCGCTTTGCCTTGGCGGGGGCAGTCTAACCGACGCTGCCGCCGACATAAAGGCGCTGCAGGCGCGCGCTACAGGCAAGAGCCAGTCAGAAATAAACCTGTCCTATTCCGGCGCAGCCGAGCTGGACCGCATAATTCAGACAGAGCGGGCCAAGGAGCTCTGCTTCGAAGGGCACCGCTTCTTTGACCTCAAGCGCCGCGGCGAGGACATCTCCCGCCCTGCAACCACCTCCTCCACCCTCAGGACGCTCAAATATCCCGATTATCGCTACTGTTTCCCCATAGCCCAGATGGAGATGCAGACCAACGACAGTATGACCCAAAACAGAGGATACGATGAAGAATAGATATATACTCACCATTGTAGCAGCTATCGCCCTGTTGTGCAGTTGCGAGAAGCATACCGAGGTCTATTTTGACACTCCGTTCGTTCGCATAGAAGACGCCAACGGCAAAGCCACTATGGACATCGACCATACCCTGGACAATATGCTCACGGAAATACGGGTTGTGGTGAGCGCCAGCAACAACTATTTTACCGAACCCATCACTGTGGAATACGAAGTGATTGTGGGTGACGGACTCAAGGAGGGCGAAGATTTCCGCATCCAGGCCAGCCACCGCAGCCCCCTCACCTTCTCCCCGGGCACCTACGCCCTGCCCATCCGCGTGATATGGTACAAGGCCACCGATTTTGACCCTGCCAAGGACAACACCCTGAGGCTGCGCCTTACCGGCACCAGCGTACCCGGGATGCAGCTCGGCGTCCCCGGCCCCGGCGGCAAACGAAGCGAATTCATATTTAAACAACTTTAATATCAATCAAAATGAAGAAAACCTTTAAAATTCTGGCCTGCGCTTTTGCAGCCGTAGCAGTGCTTGCTTCCTGCGAGCCTAAAGTAGTTCCCGATGCAAAGTGTGAACTGACTGCATTCGCGCTCTCCTCCGGCATCGTCGGCAGAATCGACGCCACCTCCGCTCCCAAGACCATAATAGTGGTGGTTCCGACATCGGTTACCAGCAACACTTTCACCCCCACTTTCACCGCCACCGAGTTTGACACAGTCACCATCGACGGCACCCCCGTCACCAGCGGCGAAACTTCCGTAAGGATTTCCAACGGCTCCAAGGTGGTTGTCACCGACGCTGTTTCCGCAATGACCACCGAATACCTCATTATTGTTCAAGCCAACGACGAGGTCGCAGAACTTACCGCAGTCAGCTTCAAGGCTGCCGACAACTCTCTGCTCGATGAGGATGTCACTCCCGACGCAATCGCTTCCGAGATGGTTGTCCGCGTTCCCGGCGAGGCTTTCCGCCAGGAACTCACCGTTACCGTAGAGGCCGGTATGAACGACGAAATCAAGGTCAACAACACCGTTGTGGAGAGCGGTTCTTCCATCAAGGTGGACACCAGCTTCCCCATCGACATCACCGTTACCGACGCAATTGCCGGCACAACAGCCAGCTATGTGCTCAAGGTGGGCAAAATCCTGGAGTATACCGTCGCATTTCTTGGCGCTTTTACAGAGGGCACCATTAACGACTTTACTATGGCTTTGAACCCTGCAGACGATATGCCTTATTTCGCATACACCCGCAAGGTTGGAGAAGAGAGTAACAACAATGTTTCTGTAAAAAAATGGAACGGCAGTTCATTTGTATTGGTGGGTTCTACCGGCCTCGCAGATGCATCTGCCCGCTCCGCTTCCAAACCGATGGTTGCATTTGCCAAGGACGGCACACCCTATGTCAAGTATCTTGCCGGCGACGTAGCCAGCAAACCTACTGTCAAGAAACTTGACGGTGATTGGCAACTGGTTGGCACTGCAGGCTTTACTCCCCAGAACAATAACAGCACCTATTACTCCGCATTCTTTATCCATCCGTCAAACGGCAGGCCGACTCTCTTCTGGGCCGGCAACTCCAGAAATACGACGTCCTACCGCACTATGGCCGTTTCTATGTTCGATGGCTCCGAGTGGGCATCCAATGTAGTAACCGGCACAGTACCCGCATACGGCTCCGGCTCGACCGCATCTTCCGGTAATTATTACAAATCTGTTTACGCGGGCAACGACAGCAAGGCCTTCATCGCATCCTCTTTCAACGAGTTCGGCTATTATGTCCACGAAGTTAATGCCGACGGTACCTTGACCACTATAGTGGACAGCTTCATCCCTGACGGTGCTCCTCACGGCCTGCCCGCCAACCTGCAGTTCAAAATGGGCCCCAACGGATCTCTCTACTTGATGGGCGCAGTACGCACGACCGACGGCGGTTATATGCAAGTATTCACAGTGGACCAGGACGCCAAGACTCTCAAAGCATACGGAGCAGCAAGCAGGTCTATCACCATTTCCGCCAACGGTGGCATCTCCGAAGATTTTGGCTTTGCTGTGAACCCCGTGGACGGCCTGGTGGTGACGGCATTCGATGACAGTGAAAACACAAGTTTTGCATATCTGGATGACAATCTCCAGTGGGCATACTTTACAGGCAATTTTGCAGATGCCGCATCTGAATACTATGTAGAATTTGACAAGAACGGTATCGGCTATATAGCATATCTTACCGAAGCCAAAGAGCTCACGCTTTACAAAGTAG
Source organism: Bacteroidales bacterium (assembly GCA_017616475.1). Taxonomy (GTDB): domain Bacteria; phylum Bacteroidota; class Bacteroidia; order Bacteroidales; family UBA932; genus Equibacterium. The sequence continues at coordinate 20,491 of JAFZYD010000024.1, read as the reverse complement.
CCCTCGAAGAGGACATCCTCCCCGAATAAACTACTTCCTGATACAAAAAACGGGTGGCGAAAATTTTCGTCACCCGTTTTTTGTTGTCACTGCCGCCGCTACAGCACCGGCAGGAGGTAGTCCCAAACAAGATTGAGTTCGGTTTGCATATTTGCGACATCGGCGGTGATGGCAATCACGGCGTCCTGGTCGGGCATTACAATGATATACTGGCCGTAGGCGCCGTCCGCGCGGAAGGCGTTGTGGCGGCAGCGCCACATCTGGTAGCAATAGCCCTGGTGCCAGTCGGGATTGGGGTCGTTTTCGGGGTCGAAATCTGCAGGACGGTTGTCTATCTGGGCCTTGGTCGCCTCAGCCACCCAGCCGGCAGGAATCACTTGCTTGCCTTGCCACTTACCTCCGCAAAGCAGCGTCTGGCCCAGCTTTGCCATATCTTCGGTTTTGATATAGAGGCCCCAGCCGCCGTAGTTTACGCCCATCGGGCACTCCAGCCAGCGGGGTTTTTCTATACCCAGCGGCTCCCACAGGCGCGGCTGCAGGTAGTCCACCATTTTCTCTCCGGTCACTTTGGTGATTATGGCGGAAAGCATATAAGTGCCGATGGTATTGTAGCAAAAATATGTGCCCGGCTCGCGCTCCACGGGGAAAGAAAGGAACTCCCGCACCCAGTCGGTCTTGTCGGGGCGGATTTCGTCGGTGTGTTCACGCTCGTGGCCGCAGCTCATTGTGAGCAGGTCGCGCACGGTGATGGCCCTCAGGTTGTCGCTCACCTGTCCCGGCAGTTTATAGGGGAAAAAGTCTACCAGATGGTCGTCCAGTTTAATGAGCCCCTCGTCAATTGCAAAACCAATCGCCATAGATGTAAAGGTCTTGCTCACCGAGTGCATTACGTGGGCGCTGTCTGGGGCATTGGGCTCTATCCAGCGCTCCAATATCACCTTGCCGTGCTGCACCACCATAGCGCTGTGGATGGTCTGGCCGGCCTCCGCTTCTGCTGCGAACCACTTGTCAAACGCCTCCGCCTGGGCATCGGCTGCCTTTTGACGAGGCAGGTTATTGTTGGTGGTCCTGCCGCAGCCCGCCAGCATAACAGCCGCCACCAGTGCAATAAGTGTCAGAATCTTAGCTTTCATTGGGTATTGTTTTATGTTTGATTGTCTTGTCCATTACGGCCAGTACGGCGGGAAGCAGCAGCAAGATAATCACCACGGAGGTGAAAGCGCCAATGCTCAAGCTCGTAAGAATACTGGCCATCATAGGGTCGTCTAATGTATATGACATCACCATAGGAACTATAGTGAGAATAAGGCCGGAAGTCAGCACAGAATGCGACGTGCCCTCGTACGCAAAGCGTATGGCATCGCCAACTGTCATAGTGCTGCGGGCTCTGCGGTAATAGGATGTGTAGAGAATAGAATAGTCGATAGCCGCACCCATCAAGATGCCCTGCGTTATGAGATATGCCAGGAAGTATATTTCCCCGGCAGCCCCCAGTCCGCTCATAAACACGTTGACGTATACTCCTGTAAGAACCGATAATATAAGCGGCACCGGAATAAGCACGGAGCGGAATGTGAATGCCACAATAAGGTATATTGCCAGAACCGTGAGGACGGTGAGCAACAGCAACTCCCCAGGAAATGCGTCTTTAAGTTCCTTGTACATCTCTGACTCCCCTATCCAGTAATGCTCCTGCGGCAGCAGGCTGTCGGCGCATTCCCTTGCAGCCGCCACAAAACCGAATGTCTCTTGAGATTCCTGCGGATAGTCTGTACTGACCACGGCAAACGAATACTTCTCCCCGCGCAGCATGCCGGCATTGTCTGCAATCAAGGTACGGACGCTGTCCACCTTCTCCCTGGCCCCCTCCGGCACGAAGCGCGCCAGCGCGGGGGTGACCAGCAACGTATCGGCAAGGTAGTTTACAAGTTGCGCCACGGTCGCAGTCTGCTCCGGGTCAAAGTCCCGTTCGCTCAGGGTATAGAGATACATCAAATCTATATCGTCTTTTGATACAGTCACGCCGGCAGCGCTCAGGGCAGAATAAACCCGGTCTGCCGTGTATCGGCGGCCGGAGGCCATCATATCTATCAGCCGGTCCAGAGGTGCAGGCTCTATTTCCGGTTCTTCTACAGGCTCGGGCCGCGGTTCCTGCACAGGCTCAGATTCCGGAATAACCTCTGCTGCCGTCGTATCGTCAGGTTCTGCTTCGGGAGAGGATTCTGCATCCTCCGCAACAGGCCGGGGGGCATCCTGAGGCCCTGCAGCCACTATCGCATCTACCATTGCCCCGGCTTCCAACAGCCTCTCACGCATACTTTCGGACACCATAACGCTGTAGTGCTTGTTAGCGAGTATCTTCTCCCTTACAAAATCCAGGAATTCCGCCACGCTCATCTGACCCCGCCCCTTGCCTGCCAGCCGGTACACAGTAGCCACCTGCTTTTTGTCTGCCCCAAGTTCCACCGCCATTCGGGTTGCGGTAAGAGGTGTCGTAACGTCGGCATAAGTATACTTTGATGTCTCTTCAGGCTCATCCTCGGGAGCCTGCGGCGCCGGCACAGAGCCGGGCTGCGCCTGTTCTGCAGCCGCCACCATCAGAGTGTCGGTTACAGCCTCAGGTTCACCGGGGGGAATAATTTCCGGTTGTGCATCGGCTGCAATTCCGCTCTCCTGCGGTTCGGGTTCAATCTCAACAGGGGCAGCCTGCGCCATAAGCTGTGCCACAAGTTTGTCGTAATTCATCCCTTCCGGCATCTTCCCTTCCGCCGCCAGCTTGTTTGCGGAAGCCTCAATCTCAGCAAAAGAGAGTTTACCGTCGCGCTCCGGGTGGGAGCGGGCGTAGTATACTATGCGCAGCAACTCTTCCGGAAGCTGCTCAGCCCCGAATTCCGACATCATGCCGATCATTTCTTCTACCGTGCACTCGCGGCCCAGGGTTGTAGGATAGCTTATTGCACTCAGCACGTGCTCATCGGCCTGAAGCCGCTGCAAGAGCTCCGGCACCCCTGCCTCGTCAGAGGTGCGGTAAAGCAGCATAAGCGGATTATCTTCCCGCGCATTCTCAGAAGCCTTGCTCTTCCAGTCGGGGGCAAAGACTATAGGGGTACGCGACTGCAGGATGGCGGCCGCTGCCGTCACAAGCACAAAAATGACAGCAAGCGGGATTCGAAACTTGTATTGGAAACGCGCCATTCTTTCTGCAGGGAAGCGGGGCGTTTTCTTTACCTTGAATATTACCGATTTGTCTGACCATACAATCAATGCGGGCAGCACGGTAAAGTTGCACAGCAGGGAGAAGGCGACGCCCTTGGCCAGCACATAGCCAAAGTCGGGGCCTATTTTAATCTTGATGAACGTCAGCATCAGCAAGCTGGCGATGGTAGTAAAGGCGCTGCTTAACACCGATGGCGCGGAACCGGCAATTGAAGATGATATGGCCTCTGAGGGGAGGATTCCTTTGGTGCGCTCCTGCCGGTAGCGGTTCATCAAAATGATGCAATAGTCCATAGAAAGCACCATCTGCAGCACCGGAGCCAGCATATTTGTCATCATAGAGACGCTGGGCCTCAGGGCGTTCGTGCCCATATTGAGAGCCACGGCACAGAGAGTGGTTACTAAAAACAGGAGCACCTCAACCACGGAGGTGCACATTATCGCCAATATCAGAAACAGGATGGCAACGCCAATGGCTATGGTCCGGGGAAGGTTTGTGGGCATCATATCCATACCGTTCCCGAAAGTGGAACCCAGCTCTTTAATCTGGCTTTCCATACCGGGTATCTGCTCCGTAACGATGTCCAGCCCCTGTTTCATAGGAGAGTCGTCCGGCAGATACTTGGTCATATCTGTGTTTACCTTGATATAAGGCACCATAAGCACCCCGCCGACAGTGAGGCAGAGCGTCAGGAAAAACACAAGAACGCGCCTTCGCGCCAGAAAACCAGATAAAACAGACATCGCAACCCTTTACCGCAAATTTAACTAATTCCGATAATCGACGATGGATCCAGCCACGATGTTGGAGATTTTTGTGCGCAGCGGCGTCACAAGGCCGTCGTCGGTCGGGTGCACACGGTTGGTGAGCAGCACAATGGCGGTTTTCGTCTCAATATCTATAACGATGGAAGTGCCGGTGTAGCCAGTGTGCTCCAGTGTCGTTTCCGGGTTGAAGATATCGCCCCGGAACGCACTGTGATCGCTTTTTTTGTCCCAGCCAAGCGCGCGGCCCACCTCCGGGGCGTTTTCGGGAGGGATGGTGCACATAAGTGCTACGGTTTCCGGTTTGAGGACCGTTGCGGCCTTGGGGAAGCCGAGCTTTTTGCTGGCCGGTGCGCTGCCCTCCCCCATTATCATAATACAGATGCGGGCAAGGTCTACTGCGTTGGCAAAGAGGCCGGCATTGCCGCTGACGCCGCCGTTGGCCCTGCGGGCCAGCGGATCGTGCACCGCGCCCAGAAGCGGGGAGCCATCTTCCTGGACGGCCGTGGGCGCCACCACAGGCAGCAGTTCGCGATGTTCCGCCGGAGTGCGCATATCCGCTTCCAGCGGGAAGTAACAGGTGTGCTTCAACCCCAGCGGGGCGAAGATTTGCTCTTGGGCATAGCGGTCAAGCCGCTGCCCGGTGATGCGCTGGATTATGTTCTGGAGGGTGATATAGTTAAGGCAGCTGTACAAGAAGCCGGTTCCGGGGCGAAAGTTTCGGCCCGCCTCCGTGGCAATCACCTTGAGCAGCGAGTCGGGCTGGTTTTCGCCAAAGCGGCTCACGAACTTTTTAGCGTCAAAGTAGGCATCTATGCCGGAGGCGTGGGTCATCAGGTCGCGTACAATTATCTCCTGAGTTTCACCGGTTTCCGAGTTGGTCCAGGGGGCGAATTCGGGGATATACTGTTTTACCGGGTCGGTGAGGTTGAGCCGCCCTTCTTCTATAAGTTTCATCGCGCACAAGGTGGTGCTGACGCACTTGCTCAGCGAGGCTATGTCGAACATTGTCTCTACCGTCATAGGTATGGTGTCGGGCACGACCGATTTGTTGCCATAGGCCTTGAGGCAGACCAGGCTTTGACCGCGCACCACAGCCAGCACTGCGCCGGGAATGTTGCCCTCTGCAATGCTTTCCTCTACCGCCTGGTCTATCTGTGCCAGTTTGGCGGGATCCATCCCGTGGCGTGAGGGGTCTTCCACCGGCCCGGGTGCGCAGGCGGCAATTAAGAGCGCCGCCAAAGCGATTATTACTCTATTCGGTTTCATTTGCAAAGAAGTATTTCCAAAGGGGCGCGGCCATCAGGGCCTGTAGTATTTGGTTGTTTTGCAGCAGTTCACGCACATATTCGGGAGTAACCAGATGCACCTCGATATCTTCCGTGGCATCGAGGCTCTGGCCGGCCACCTTCTTGACGCCGGTAGCCACAAAGCTGTGCGCCAGGTTGTTGCTGGTGGCGGGGTTGGGCGAGAGGGTCATCCAGTGTTTCCAATCGCCGCCGGCATAGCCCGTTTCCTCCAACAGTTCGCGCCTGGCCGCCTCCAGGGGCGTCTCCCCCTCCTCTATCACGCCGCACGGCAGTTCGTAGCAGGTGTTGCCCAGTCCGTGCCGGTACTGGCGCTCCAGCACCACCTGGCCGTCTAAAGTAATTGCAATGATGTTCACCCAGTCGGGGTATTCCAGCACGTAATATTCGGGATTTATGCGGCCGTCCGGCAGCCGGCAGACGTCCTTTCGGGCAGTAAGCCACGGCCTGCGTATGAGATACTCCGTGGAGAGTATCTCCCACTTGCGGTCTTCGTTGATGGTGTTTTCCATAGTGCAAATTTGATAGCGAATTTATGACTTTTTCCGGCAAAAGCGGACGAGGTCTACTCAAAAAGCGAGGACCTCGTCCACCCCGAAAACGTAATCGATTGACAATAAGAGCATTAATAAAAAGAGATGGACGAGGCCCAAGGGTTTTAAACAGACCTCGTCCAGTTGCTCTTCGCCGGAGGCGCCATCTGGAAAGCCAGCTTTCCCTCTCCGGGATTGTGCTCGCCCTTCGGGCTGCGCATTCCCTCGCAAAGCTCGGGATTGTGCTCGGATGCTGACGCATCCTGCGCATTCCCTCAAACGCTCGCCGCTGGGGCCCTTGCAAAGACGAGGGCGCAGCTGGTGGCTCTAGCGAGCCACCGTGGCTGTGTTCGCTTTCGAGCCCTTACGAAAGCAAGCTTTCGACGAGCCCAAAAGGCAAAAACAGCCGGCCGCTAACGCGACCAGCTGCTTGTGTCTTCGCGGAGAGGGAGGGATTCGAACCCCCGGAACGTTGCCGTTCAACAGTTTTCAAGACTGCCGTAATCGACCACTCTACCACCTCTCCAAAACCCTTTGTGTAAAGGGAGTGCAAATATAGATATTATTTTTAAGTGCCAAAACTATTTCTTTGAAGGCTTCGCCGCAGCTTCTTCTTGCTTTTCACCCTTGCTGAAGAACTTCCATTGGAAGAGTATCAGGTAGATGGCGCCGACGGTTATGCAGGAGTCTGCGAAGTTGAAGATGGCGTCGAAGAAGCGGAACGGCTGGCCGCCTACGAGCGGCATCCAGGAGGGCCAGGTGGTATCGATTATGGGGAAATAGAACATATCCACCACCTTGCCGAAAAACAGCCCGGCGTAGCCACCTTCCGGCGGGAACATAGTCGCCACCTGGGTAAACGTGCTTTCGCTGAATATCAGGCCGTAGAACAGAGAGTCTATTATATTGCCAAAGGCGCCGCACATTATGGCCGCAAGGCCGTAGAGCACTCCGTTGGGCGTATCGGGCTTTTTGAGGAGGTTACGGATGTAAAAAATGATGGCGATGCCCAGAATTATCCTGAAAATTGTGAGCAGAAGCTTGCCTATTCCGCCGCCGAAACTCATACCGAACGCCATCCCCACATTCTCTATAAAATGGATCCGGAACCAGGTGCCGAACACCGGGATGCTCTCGCCAAGACACATATTGGTTTTGACCAGAATCTTTATGACCTGGTCAATCACCAACAGAACCACCACGAACAGCGTGATGCGGGCGCCCTTTGAGAGCTTCATTAACGCTTGTTTTTAGCTTCTACGGAGAGGGTTGCGTGAGGCACCAGTCTCAAGCGCTCCTTGGGGATAAGCTTGCCGGTTTCGCGGCAGATTCCATAGGTCTTGTTCTCTATGCGCACCAGCGCTGCCTCAAGATTCTGGATGAATTTGTACTGGCGTGCTGCCAACTGACCCAACTCTTCCTTTGCAGAAGAAGATGCGCCCTCTTCCAGCACCTTGAATGTCGGGGAAGTGTCCTCGGTGTCGTTGCTGGAGCTGTGGTCCACTGCAGCCTTCAAAGTTGCATACTCTTCGCGGGCCTTCTCGAGTTTCTCGAGAATCATCTCTTTGAACTCCTGCAGCTCGGCGTCGCTGTAGCGAACTTTCTCTTGTTTCTCTTTATTCTCTGCCATATCTGTATTGTCTATGAATTATTATTCCGTAAATATACTCAAGAAAAAAATATTAAGCAACTTTAACCACTTTGATTTCAATTTGTGCATCATCGCCCCATTCCACTTTCGTGCCACCGAAGTCGCTGTCCAGATTAATGTTAAGCGCGAGCACTTGATCTTTAAGATAATCTGCAAAAGAAACCAGCGAATCGGCCACCTCCGGCAGATTCTCTATGGTGACGTTGATGCGGTCTGTGACGTCAAAGCCGCTGTCCTTGCGCAGGTTCTGGATGCGGTTCACCAGTTCGCGGGCCACGCCCTCGCGGCGGAGGTCATCGGTAAGGGTAACGTCCAAGGCGACGGTGAGCTGCCCCTCGGAAGCGACCAGCCACCCCTCCATATCCTCGGAGGAGATGGTGTAATCTTCTGCGGTGAGGGCCACCGGACCGGAAGGGAGCGAGAGCGAATAGTCCCCCGCCCTTTCTATTGCGGCTATGGTCTGCTGGTCCATCCCGGCAAAGAGAGCGGCAATCTCCTTCATCTGCTTGCCGTACTTCTTGCCCAAAGTCTTGAAGTTGGGCTTTATCTTCTTGGTTATCAGGCCGGTGGTATCGGTGATATATTCAACCTCCTTTACATTGACCTCGCCCAGAACCAGCTGCTCCACCTTTTCGAACTGTTCGCGCAGGTGGGAGTTGAGCACCGGAATTACGAGTTTTGCAAGAGGCTGGCGGACCTTGATGTTTACCTTGCGGCGCAGCGCCAGCACCATAGAAGAACTTTGCTGGGCCAGGCGCATCCGCTCCTCCAGTTCAGCGTCTATCTTGGAAGAATCGGCGGCGGGCATCATTGTGAAATGGACGCTGCCGGCGGCCGGGTCCAGGTCGCGCCACAGACGGTCGCTGTAGAAGGGCGAGATGGGAGCCGAAAGCTGCGCCACCACCTTGAGCGCCTCGTAAAGCGTCTGATATGCAGCCAGTTTGTCGTCGTTCATTGAGCCGCCCCAGAAACGCTTGCGGTTGAGGCGGACATACCAGTTGCTGAGATTGTCGCACACAAAATTCTGGATGAGGCGGCCTGCGGTGGTGATATCGTAATCTTCATATGCGGCCGTAACATCCTTCACAAGGGTGTTGAGCAGCGAAATCAGCCAGCGGTCTATTTCGCGCAGCGCGGCCTCCGGCGCCTTGGGCGCGCGGGGGTCGAACTTATCTACATTGGCGTAGAGGGCGAAGAACGAATATGTGTTGTAGAGGGTACCGAAGTATTTGCGGCGCACTTCGTCCACTCCCGATTCGTCGAATCGGAGGTTGTCCCAAGGCTGGGCGTTGGTGAGCATATACCAGCGAAGGGCGTCGGCACCGTACTGGTCCAGAGCCTTGAACGGATCTACCGCATTGCCCAGGCGCTTGCTCATCTTATTGCCGTTCTTGTCCAGCACCAAACCGTTGGAAATCACGTGTTTGAAGGCGCAGGTACCGCTCACCATAGTGTGAATTGCGTGCAGTGTGTAGAACCAGCCACGGGTCTGGTCCACGCCCTCGGCAATGAATTCCGCCGACTGTGTGAACTGGGGCTTGCCGAGATTCTTGAGCCCTTCCTGTGCATACGGCATTGAACCGGAGTCGAACCAAACGTCAATCAGGTCGGTCTCGCGGAGCATCTTGGCGCCGCTGTCGCTCACCAGGAATATATCGTCTACATAAGGGCGATGGAGGTCAATCTTGTTGTAGTTCTCCTTGGAATAATCGCCCGGCACAAAGCCCTTTTCGCGCAGCGGGTTGCTTGCCATTACGCCGGCGGCCACGGCCTTGTCTATCTCGTTGTAAAGCTCTTCTATGCTGCCGATGCATTTCTCGCACTTGCCGTCTTCCGTGCGCCAGACGGGCAGCGGAGTGCCCCAGTAGCGGCTGCGGGAGAGGTTCCAGTCCTGGATGCCCTCAAGCCACTTGCCAAAGCGGCCGGTGCCGGTAGATTCGGGCTTCCAAACTATGGTCTTGTTGATATCTATCATCTGCTGCTGCACAGCGGTGGTCTTTATGAACCAGGAGTCCAGAGGATAATAGAGAACCGGCTTGTCGGTGCGCCAGCAGTGGGGATAGCTGTGGACGTGCTTCTCAATTTTGAAGGCCTTGCCCTGCTGCTTGAGATCCACGCAAAGGTCTATATCCAGCGTGGCGTCGTCCGGGCCGAGGGTGGCGTCGTAGGCGTTCTTGACATAGCGGCCGGCATACACGCCGTAAAGATTGGCGTTAACGTTGGCTGCCACGTAAGCAGGGTCGAGATCTTCCAGCCGGAAGAACTTGCCGGTGCGGTCTACCATAGGCATACGGTTGCCTGCTGCATCCACCATCTGCAACGGAGGAACGCCGGCGGCCTTGGCCACCTTGTCGTCGTCCGCACCGAAAGTGGGCGCGATGTGCACCACGCCGGTACCGTCCTCAACGGTCACATAGTCGCCGGTGATCACGCGGAAAGCGCCTTCGCCCGGGTTGACCCAGGGGAACAACTGCTCGTAACCGATGCCCGCCAGGTCGCGTCCCTTGAACTCGCCGTCCAGCACACGATACGGGTTTTTGTCGTTGAAATGGGCTCCCACAAGAGCCTTGGCCAGCACGTAGACTGCGGGCTCCTTGGTGTAGGGGTTCACGCTCTCCACACGCACGTAGTCTATGTTGGGGCCGACGCAAAGCGCTGTGTTAGAGGGAAGTGTCCAGGGTGTAGTGGTCCACGCCAGGAAGAAGACGGGCAGAGAGGTGCCTGCAAACAACTTCTCTGAGGCGGCATTGCGCTCCACGCGGAACTGTGCGGTGACGGTGGTATCCTTCACGTCGCGGTAGCATCCGGGCTGGTTCAACTCGTGGGTGGACAGACCGGTGCCGGCTGCGGGCGAATATGGCTGGATGGAGTATCCTTTATAGAGATAACCTTTCTTATAGATATCCTTGAGCAGATACCAAAGGGTCTCGATATATGCGTTGTCGTATGTGATGTAGGGATTTTCCATATCGACCCAGTAGCCGATGCGGTCCGTGAGGTTGACCCACTCCGCGGTGTATTTCATTACCTCGCGGCGGCAGGCCTTGTTATATTCGTCCACCGAAATCTTTTTCCCGATGTCTTCTTTGGTGATGCCGAGCATCTTTTCCACACCCAGCTCCACGGGGAGGCCGTGGGTGTCCCAACCAGCCTTGCGCTCCACCAGATAGCCGCTCTGGGTTTTGTAGCGGCAGATGGCGTCCTTGATGGAACGGGCCATCACGTGGTGGATGCCGGGCATACCGTTAGCAGACGGCGGGCCTTCAAAGAAAATGAACTTGGGTGCGCCCTCGCGCAACTTAAGAACTTTCTTGAAAGCATCCTCTTTGTGCCAGGCGTCGAGTACGGTGCGGTTCACCTCGACCAAATCTATGTTCTTATACTCGGGAAAACTCATAACTGTTTGTGCATTAATGAACGGCAAAGATAATATTATTTACTAAATTTGCGTCAGTCAAATATTGCCTATGGGAACTATCGACATCATTATTGCAGCGTGTTTTCTGCCAGCCATTTTCCTGGGGCTCAAGAACGGCTTTGTGAGGCAGTTGGTGGCGCTGGCGGTTATTGTTCTGGGCCTATGGGCCTCCGCCAAGTTTTCCGACACCGTGGCGCAGTGGCTCTCGCAGCGTTTTTCCTGGGAGCCGTTCTGGATCAAAGCCGTCTCCTTCGCCGCAATTTTCCTGGCTGTCGCCCTGGTTCTCAATCTTTTAGGCACTTTGTTGGAGAAGCTTCTAAATATAACCCTGCTCGGGTGGCTCAACCGGCTGCTGGGGCTGGCTCTCTCGCTGGTCACCTGCGCCCTCATAGTGGGCACCTTAATCTACCTGGTAAACTCCGCCAACAACCTCATTAGTTTCATCCCGGAAGAGAAACTGGCCGAGTCCAGATTCTTCAAACCGCTTCTGAAGCTCGTAGAAACGGTCTTTCCATATTTGAAGCAACTTTTTTAAAAAAACTTTTTCTGTTTTGCACGTCTCAATTTCGCAGATTTTGAGAATAATGCGCAGCTAGCCGTTTTTTTCGCCTCATCTTTGCCATCGGACGAAGGGACCCGATAAGTGCAGACGCGAAAAGGGAGAGAGCCAGCGCGCTATTTATGTGCCCGGATTCTCAACTGTCTATAGTGGGTAAAGTACCAGACTTAGCACGGCCACTATAAACAGCGCGCGCTCTCTTGTTTTTGCGGCCCGGGGCCTTTGGAAAGACAAATAAACTAACAAGTGCGAGAGATATGAAAACAGTAAAGCCTGTCAAGCAACACGACCAAACCGACTGCGCAGTGGCCTGCATAGCCGCCATAGCCCGCTATTACGGGCTGGTGCTGCCCATCGCAACCCTCCGCCAGGTGTGCGGAGCGGGAATGGAGGGCACCACTATAAAAGGTATTATGGACGGCTGCCAGACAGTTAACCTGGACGCCAGGCCGCTCAAATCTCCCGCAAAGGACCTGGAGGCCGTCGGAGCGGAGCAGCTGCCGGCCATAATGCACGTGACCAACGCGGAGGGCGACCCCCATTTTGTGGTGCTTTGCGCCGTGAATGATGCTACAGTGAGCATTATGGACCCGGCAGAGGGGAAAATTGTAAAAAAGACCCGGGATGAATTCACGGCAACGTGGAGTGGATATTTGGTGCTGGTTTCGCCCGGCGAGGGGTTTCACCCAGGGGACAGCACCCTGTCCACCGGCACCCGGCTGCGGAGATTATTCTCGCTGTACGGCAGGGAAATAATAACCTCAACCATATTGTCGATACTGTACATAATGTTGGGAATCAGTTTTTCGCTGTTCCTACAATATTATATAGACAAAGTCATACCGAATGGTGATGCATCTCGCATCGCGGGCCCTGCCATCGTTATGGCTCTTATTTCTGTTCTTGCTTTAATAATCGGTATTCAAAGGACCAACACTCTGTTGTCCGCAGCCACAGGCATTGACTCTAAACTCATCAGTACCTACATCAGACACCTCTTCCGTCTGCCTGTGGCTTTCTTTACCCAGCGCGGCGCCGGGGAAATAAACTCCCGAATTGGCGACGCGTACACCGTGCGACGGTTCGTGACGGAGGGGGTGCCGTCTATCGTGATTAGCATAATCACGCTGCTGACGGCGTTCGTGCTGATGTTCACTTTCCACTGGAAACTGGCGCTGCTAACGGCCCTTTTCGTGCCGGTCTACACCTTGATTTTTTACCTTGCCTCCAAAGCGGGGAGCCGCTTCAACCGCGAAATAATTACCGACAGTACGGCGTTCCAACGCAAGTGCGTGGAGGCTATTACCGCAGTGCGAAGCATCAAATATGCATGCCGCGAAAGCGAAGCGGCGCGGGCCATAGAAGCCCAATACATCTCCCTATGCGGCAAGATGTTCGGCGGCGGTCGCGCCCAGAGCCGGTACTCGCTGCTGGCGGAGGCCACATCCAAATTTCTTACAATAATGCTGCTTTCGGCCGGTTCTCTGGTCATTTTGAAGGGTGGCCTGAGCGTGGGCACGCTGGTGGGTTTCTACGCCATAACGTCGTTCTTCTCCGCGCCCCTGGCGCAGTTGGTCGGTGTGAGTTCACTTATTACCCAGACCAAAATATCGTCCCAAAGGTTGTTCGAGGTGATGGACCTGGCAGAAGAGCCGACGGATGGTTGCGACCCGCCGGCGGGAGGCGGCGACCTGTGCTTCGAAGATATAACCTTCTCCTACCCGGGCGCCCCCACCCTGCTGGACCATTTCAACGCCCGTTTCCCGGAGGGAGAGATAACCGTGGTGAAGGGGGCCAGCGGATGCGGAAAAAGTTCCCTGGCGGCGCTGGCAATGCGGCTTTACACCCCGTCTAAGGGCTCCATTACGCTGGGAGGGATAGACATTTCCCTGTTCAGTTTGGAGAAATGGCGCAAAAAGATAACCATAGTGCCGCAGGAGGTGCGGTTGTTCGACGACACAATACTTTACAACATTACCTGCGAGCGCAGGGGGCAGGATCTGGAGCGGGTAGCACGGCTGCTGGTAGACTTGGGACTGGAGCCGCTGCTGCAGGAACTCCCTCGCGGCCTGGCGACTATGGTGGGCGAATCGGGGTGCCGGCTTTCGGGCGGGCAGAAGCAGCGAATAGCCATTGCGGCGGCGCTCTACCGCGGCAGCGACATCTTGATACTGGACGAAGCCACCAACTCTCTGGACGCCGCCTCGCAACAGAAGATGCTGGAGGTGATAAAGAAGATTAACCGAGAACGCGGCACGACCGTTATAATGATAACCCATAAAGCAGACGAGATTCCTATTGCTGGGCACAAAATAGAAATGTGAATGCGCATCACTTTCCCGGTGAAGTCTGCACACCAATTACTTGCAGACAAAAAGAACTAAAACAAATTACTATGGAAGAAAAAAGATTTAGAGGATCAGCCTTGGAGGGATTGAATTCTTCCGAGCTGCTCATTTGCGGCGGTGTCGCTGCACAGCTTAACTTAAGTGACCTTATCTCCATCATTCGCAAGATTATGGAGTTTTTGGACGATTACATCCCCCAGTTGATAAGGGGATTGAAGGATGGTTACGATCACGTAAAGTAGGAGGGCCGCGGTATGAAAGCTCACTATTTGGAATTTGTTTCCCCCGATGAGTGCTGCCGCGTTTGCGGCGGCGCAGACAAAAATGCGCAGAACGCTCTCTACTACATTGGCTATGCTATCGGCTTTATTATTCGGTGCATCGCGAACCTGTTCGGCGGCCGTGAGCCCAAGGTAGAAGTAGAAATGGAAGGCGTTTTATAACCATTACTTGAAGAGTGACGGGAGCGGTGAAAAAGACGGTTGTGATATTTCTGCTGATTGCTGTGGCACATCTTGCAGCGGCGGCACGGGGCGAAGTGTGGAGCTTGGACAGGTGCGTCGGTTATGCCCAGCGGCGCAACAACGATATTCAACTGAGCCAGATCGCCGTGCGCAAAATGAGCATCCAGAAGACGCAGTCGGCTTTGGAACTGCTCCCCTCCCTTCATTTTTCTGCGAATCAATATTTCAACTGGGGACGGAGCGTCGATATGCAGGAACTTGTCATTGTCAGGAACAGGCTTACGCAACAGACAAGCGGCTCTGTCGGGGCGTCGTTCTCTTTGTTCGACGGATTCGCACGCATAAACACCCTGCTTATGAACCGGGCGCTGGTGGCCGCCGCTAAAAGCGACTCTGCAGAGACTGTCCTGGAGGTCAAGGCCGACGTTGCAAGGGCATATTTGGGCAACGTCCTGGCCCTGCTCACCTTGGACCGACTCGCGGAGAGTAGCGAGAATGTGCGGCGCCAGACTGCTCTGGCCAGGGCACAGGCGGCATCCGGCCTCCGGACAGCCGGGGATGTGCTTGAATTGGAGGCGAAGGAAGCCGACATTCAAGCCCAGATGGCATCCGCAAGGGGCGAAGCGGCCGCGCAAATGTTGCTGCTCCGCTCTTTGATTGGGTGCGAAGAAGAATTCGAAACCGACACCTCCGCGATAGGTCTGTTCACCCCGCAGCCCGCCGCGGACAGCGGGTCGTTTGCACGGCAATGGCGCAACTTGTCGCCTAAGGTGGCCGCCGCCAGAAGCAATCTGGAGGCTGCGTCCCGCGCCCTGAAGGTCGCTAAGGGGGAATGCCTGCCTTCGGTATCGCTGCAGGCGGCGTACGGTACCTACTACAGCGACGCTTCCACGGCGGCGCTGGCAGACCAGCTGGACGGCAACCGGAACCCCTCCGTGGCAATAACCCTGGCTGTGCCGCTGTTCGACGGCGGACGGGGCGCGGCGGCTGTGGCGAAAGCCCGCGCCGATTACCGGGCGGGCGAAATAAAACTGCAGCAGGCCCGCGACGCTGCGGAGAGCGAACTGCTGCAGCTGGAACAGCAGAGCCAATTGCTTGAGCAGCAGCTGCAAATGCACCTGACAAGGATAGATTTGTGCCGGGAACGGATGGCGGTGGCGGAGGCAGAATACAGGCAGGGGCAAATAACCGTTTCGGATTGGATTGACGCCCGGGAAGCGCTATGCCAGAGCGAGTGCGAATATATCCAATGCAAGTGCAAATATCAGTTTCAACTCATTATTATTGATTTCTACATAGATGGCTGCGAAGAGTAAAAAAAGAGTCCGCTGGATTATTGCGGCCGCGGTTGCGGCAGCCGTTGCCGCTGCTGCCATCGGCGGCCGGAGCGGCGCCTTTCCGGCTGCGGAAACCGCCTTCCCGCAGAAGGGCGACATCACCCGCACTGCATCGGCCTACGGGCGCATCCGGGCGGTGAAACAGGTAAAAATATCACCCGACGTTTCGGGGGAAATAGTGGCCATTTATTACGACGAAGGAGACACGGTGACGGCCGGCAGCCTGCTGCTTAAAATAAAGCAGGAGAGCTACTTGCTGGCCATATCCCGGTGCGAAGCCGCGCTCGGCAGCGCCATCGCTTCGCGCGATGCGGGCGTTGCGGAAATGAAGCTGCGGCAGTTGGAGTACAACCGTCTCAAGGCGCTTTACGAGCAGGACGCCACCTGCCTGGCCCAGCTTCAGCAGGCGGATATCGCCTACGAAGCCGCAGAAGCCCGGGCGCGGGAGTGCGAGTATCAGGTTTCGGCGGCCAAATCGCAATTGGACGCTGCCCGCAGCGAGTTATCCAAAACGTTGGTCTACTCCCCTATTGACGGCATTTTGACATCTCTGCGCGTGGAGCCGGGCGAAAGGGTCGTGGGCACCAGCACTATGGCCGGCACCGAGATGATGACCATCGCAGACCTGGGCCGGATGGAACTGGTTGTGGATATAGGCGAAAACGACATTTGCAACATACAGGTGGGGGACGAGGCGGAAATCAAGCCCGACGCCTCCCCTTCCAGCGTTTTGAAAGGGCGGGTGGAGAAAATTGCCGTGTGCAGCTCCAGCGCCGCCGGGATGAGCGCTACCACCGATTTTGAAGTGCGCATAAGCATTGACAATCAGGATATTATAAAGCTACTGCCGGGTATGTCCGCATCGGTATTGATATATACCGGTTCCAAAAATGACATTTTAACCATACCTTTGCAGGCGGTATTCGTAAAGGACGGGCAGGAAACCGTGTGGACGGTGGACGGCCAGCAGAAAGTCCACGCCACGGCGGTGAGCTGCGGGCTGCAGGACTTCGGCAAAGTGGAGGTCACCGGCGGCCTGTCGGAGGGCGACCGGATAGTCACCGGCCCGTTCCAGTTGATTACCAAAACCCTCTCGGAAGGAGACAAAATAAAAATTGGCAATGGCGGCAAATAAAGACATATTGATTCTCTCTTTGGAGACCAGTGCGGACGGCTGCTCCGCGAGCCTGTCGGTGAACGGCAAGAGCGTGGCTGACTGCAGTATAGACGAACCCAGGATGCAGACATCACGGCTGGCGCCTATGGTGGAAGAACTCCTGGGCACGGCCGGATGCAGCGTGAAAAATTGCGCCGCGGTGGCGGTGAGCAGCGGCCCCGGTTCCTACACCGGGCTGCGGGTGGGCGTCTCTATGGCCAAAGGGCTGTGCTTCGGCGCCGGAATCCCGCTTATCGGGGTGAATACGCTGGATTTGATTGCCGTCCAGGGACGCGCCCTAATGGCTGCCGAACCGCTGGATTACATTGTCCCTATGATTGACGCCCGCCGGATGGAGGTCTATCAGGCCGTCTACGACGCCGAATGCATCCGCATAGGCAAGATAGAGCCTTTGATTCTGGACGAAACCTCCTACGCCGACTTGCTGGCCAAGGGGCGCGTGCTTTTCTGCGGCGACGGCTGCGAAAAATTCCAGGCTGCAACAAGCAGCGCAAACGCCCTTTTTGCTCCCTGCCGGCCCGACGCCAGCTATATGGCGAAAATAGCCTTCGACAAGTATTTGACTGGGGATTTTGAGGACGTCGCCTATATGGAACCGTTCTACCTGAAAGATTTCAGAATAGGCCAAAGCAAAAAGAACATTCTGGGCATTTAACCGCCATTATTTGAGCGACTGGAACAGGTTAGCAGTTTTCTTGCAACGGGTAGTTATTACCTATATTTATTTATCAAGAAAAATTACTAACTTTGCCAATTCAAACTGCAAGTCGCAAAATATATGGCATATCTCAAATTCAACAAGGCGGAATTGGTTAATCTGGAGTACTCCCTCAAGCGGGAGCTGATTGCCACAAACCGCACCGGTGCATACGCAAACACCACCATCGTTTGCTGCAACACACGCAAATATCACTGCCTGCTGGCCGTCCCCATAGAGGAGATGAACTGGCGCAGACACATACTGCTCTCGTCTCTGGACGAGACTCTCATCCAGCACGAGAAAGAGTTCAACCTGGGCATCCACTGCTACGGCAAGACTTTCGAGCCCCGCGGCCACAAATACATTGTGGATTACCAGAACGACCCCATCCCAACCATCACCTACCAGATTGGCGGCATCAAGCTTCAAAAGCAACTGCTGATGGTGGAGAACGAGGACCGGGTGCTCATCAAATACACCCTGCTGGACGCCCATTCACAGACCACCCTGCGGCTGCGCCCTATGTTGTCGTTCCGCAGCATCCACGCCCTCACCAACCAGAACGGCATTGCCGACACCCGCGCCCTGGACGTGGAGAACGGCAAGGCCTTCAAGCTTTATCAGGTGCTGCCCAAACTCTATCTGCAGCTCAGCAAGAAGTCCGATTTCAAGAACGATGCCTCCTGGTACAACGGCGTCACCTATCCGGAAGAGTACCGCCGCGGTTTTGACTGCACGGAAGATCTCTACACCCCCGGCTACTTTGAAATGCCCATCAAAAAGGGCGAAAGCATAATTTTCTCCGCATCCACCGCTCCCTGCGACCCGGCGCTGTTCAAGCGTCAGTTCTCCCGCGAGCTGGCAGCCATAGGCACTCTGGACGATTTTGATTCCACTCTCCGCCACGCCGCCAGCCGCCTGCTCTTCCACCGTCAGTGGCTGGAGATAAGCAGCGGTTTCACCTGGCTGGGCGTGGGTGACCTCCGCGCCACCGCAATCTGCGCCGCCGGCATCATCCTGCACAACACGGGCAATATGAAAGATTTCACCGCAGTGCTGGACGGCAGCATAGAGAAGTGGAACACTGCCCTCACAAGCTCCTGCCAGGATGTCGAGGCGCCGCTGGGCCTCATCCGTATGATACAGGAGATGGTGGAGTTCGCCGGCCGCGCCAAGAGCGCCTGGGAGAAATATGGCGACACTGTAAACGCCATCCTGGGCAGTTACATCGCCGGCCGGCCGGAGGTCCGCCTGCACGACAACGGCCTGCTCTGGGCCTCGCTGCCCGGCATTGCGCTCAGCTGGATGAACGCCTATACCGACGGCCGCCCCGTTACCGAGCGCGCCGGCTATCAGGTAGAAACCAACGCCCTGTGGTACAACGCGCTGCGCTTTGCCGCCGATATGGAGAAGAAATATGGCGAGGACAAGCACACCGCAGAGCTCTACAGTGCGATTGCAGATAAAATCGACCACAATTTCTACGGGATGTTCTGGTGCGAAGAACGCGGACATCTGGCCGATTATATAGACGAAGGCGGGCAGAACAACTTTACCCGTCCCAACCAGCTTTACGCTTGCTGCCTGCCCTACAGCCCTATAGACGAGGAGGCGCAGGATATGGTGTTCCGCGCTGTGCGCCAGGATCTTATGACCACCCGCGGTATCCGCACCCTGAGCCCCAAGAACCCCATTTACAAGGGCATTTACGACGGCAACCAGCACGAGCGCGACCTTGCCTACCACAACGGCAGCACGCGCCCCTGGCTGCTTAAGTTGTATGCGGAGGCCGGCTTCAAGCTTTATGGCAAGGCGTTCACCCGCGAGGCCCGCGAGGCCATCAAGGGGTTTGAAGAGGATATGAACATCCACGGCATCGGCGCAGTTGCCGAGCTGTACGACGGCAACCCGCCCCACAACCCCCACGGAGCAATAAACTCCGCCACCGCGACGGGCGCCATTCTGACCATTGAATATCTCATAAACAAATATAAGGAGGAGGCATAGTTATGAAAGTTCTGATGTTCGGCTGGGAATTTCCCCCGCATATCTCCGGCGGTCTGGGCACCGCCTGCTACGGCATAACCAAGGGTCTGGCCGCCAACGGCGTGGACGTCCTGTTTGTGATGCCCTCCGCCAGCGGTGACGAAGACACCAGCAGCGCCAAAATCATTAATGCCAGCGATGTTGCGGTGTACGACACATTCACCAATGTAGACGATTATCTCAGCAAAGTGGAGTTCCTGCGCGTCGGGAGCAACATTATGCCCTACATATCTCCGGAAGATTATTCTTTGCTTAGCGAGGAGGAGCGGCACTTCCAGACAATGGAGTTCACCACCCACTTCCGCAGCAAATATAAATTCTCCGGCAAGTACGGCGCCAACCTCTACGAGGAGGTGGCACGCTATGCAATGGTGGGCGGCGCAATTGCAGCCGAGAACGATTTCGACGTGATACACGCCCACGACTGGCTCACCTACCTGGCCGGCATAGCCGCCAAGAAAGTGAGCGGCAAGCCGCTGGTGGTGCACGTTCACGCCACCGAGTTCGACCGCGACGGCGAAAACTACAACACCGTGGTGTACGACATAGAGCAGAAAGGTATGCGCGCCGCCGACAAGGTGATTACCGTGAGTGACTGGACCCGCAACATTGTGATTAACCGCTACGGCATAGACGCCCGCAAGGTGGTCACCGTGCACAACGCGGTAGATTTCTCCGGCCGCAGCGACATCAAGGTAAACCGCACCGTTAAGGAGAAGGTAGTCACCTTCCTGGGCCGCGTCACCCTGCAGAAGGGGCCCGAATATTTTATCGAGGCCGCCCGCAAGGTGCTTGACCGCTGCGACAATGTCCGCTTTGTTATGGCGGGCAGCGGCGATTTGCTGAACCGCAGCGTGCGCCGCGTGGCTCAGCTTGGTATGGCAGACAAGTTCCATTTCACCGGCTTCCTGCGCGGAGCCGACGTGAAGCGGATGTTCGCCTATTCCGACGTGTATGCAATGCCGTCGGT
>JAFZYD010000023.1 GCA_017616475.1 Bacteroidales bacterium | reverse complement strand
CACCGGTTCTTCCGTCACTGTAGAAGAAACCGTGACTAAGACGGTTGCCCTGTCCGATTTCACCAGCGCGGTTACCGCCTGGGCAAGCGGCCAGCAAATTACTTACACCCTGTCCATCAATCCGGACACACATGTAATAACAATAATACCCGAAGGTAATAATTGGGTAGATGCAGGCGAAAACAACCTGCCCGTTGAATAGAAAGTATAGAAACAAACAAATATTAATCACACAAACAAAATGAAAAAGTTTTTTGTAATTCTCGCAACTGTAGCACTTGTAGCAAGTGCAGCTTGCACCAAGGTTGAAAAACCCGCAACTGACGAAAAGATCTCCTTCAACGTGGCTAACTACACTCCCGCCACCAAGGCAAACGTTTCTCTGGTAGGTGAAACCACCACTTTCAAGAGCAAAGCTTATTTGCACGCCGTCGGTGTTACTGATGTTCAGAACTTCTTTGGCGAAAATGGTGAAACCATCACTGCCAATAATACTACCAATCCTTCCGCTTGGGAGCCGAGTCACGATTACTACTGGCCCAAGAGCAAACAGAGCTATATCAACTTTGTTTCTTGGTATGACAAGAATGGAACTATCACTGAGGCCACAGAGACCACTCTGAAATGGACCAACCGTACCATCGCTACCGACGACAACATTATGTGGGCAGACGAGGCTTGGCGTTTCAACAAGAACAACAACCCCGCTACTTACCATATGAACGCAGTTACCGAAGGTGTTCCTACACTCTTCCACCACGCTCTCGCTAAGCTTTGCATCAAGGCAAAGGCCACCAAGGTGCAGGGCGGTACCCGTGAGGAAAATAAGACCGCCTGGGTTATTACCCTTGAAGATATCAATATTTCCAACACTTACAATGCAGGTACCCTTACCCTTACCAACAGCGATCCCAGCACAGGTACTACCATTGCAGCTACCACCAAGGCTTACACCGCTGCTGGTACAGAAAAAATAGGTTGGACTACATCCGGCACCGCGGCTGGCATCTCTATGGATGACACCAGCGAGCTTACTACTGACCTTGTAAACGTTCTTGACGAGCAGTCCGTTCTTCCGCAGACTCTCAGCGATGACGCAAAACTTACCTTTACTCTCCACATCATCACAAAGTACAATGGAACACAGTATAGTGAGGAAAAGATACCTGTAGAGGTTGCTCTTAATACTCTTAAGGGTACCGCAACAGGTGCCACCGCCATCACTGCTTGGGAAATGAATACCAAGTATACTTACAACATCATTGTTGACCCCGAGACCACAGTTGTTAAGTTTGACCCGGCTGTTGTTGATTGGGAAGTCGTATCAGACGCACCTACTTACACCATCCCTACTGGCCAGATTGACTAATATTTACTCAACTAGATAATAACTCACGAAAATGAAAAAGTATATCGTTATTGCACTTGCAGCAGTTGTAGCATTCACTGCCTGCACCAAGGTTAATCCCGAGGAGAAGAAGTCAGACAAGATCTCCTTCAACGTAGCCAACTATGTTCCCCAGACCAGGGCTAACAGCAGCCTTGACAGCGAGGGTTACAGCAAATTCGTCTGCAACGCCTGGTATTTTGGCACACCTATGCAGTTTATGAACGAAGTAGAAGTTATCAAGGGCGATGCAGCCTGGGCTCCCGCAAACGACTACTACTGGCCTAAGACCGGTTACATCAACTTCTATTCTTACGCTGGTTCCAAGGCTCCCGCCTTCACCTATTCCGACGACAAGAAGACCGTCACCGTTAAGTATGACAAGACTATTGAGGCTGCCGACAACTTTATGGTAGCAGACCCCGCTCTCCACTTTGGCCTGGCTAACGCAGAGTACAATGGTGTTGAGATTGATGAGGAGCAGGGCGCATTCAACTACGAGACCGGCAAGTATACTTATAGCTCTTCTTCCCAGAGCTACGCCGGTGTTCCCACCCTCTTCCGTCACAAACTGGCAAAGGTTGCCGTACGCGTAAAACTCGCTACCACCGAGGCCAAGAAGTCCAATAACACCAAGTGGACCGTTGTCATCAAGGCCAACGGCACCGACACTCCGTCCAACCTCAAGCCCATCAACAAGGGTGTCCTCACTCTCAAACACACCGACGAGGCTACCGCCGCTTCTACCGGCACTTGGGCTCTTTACGCCGATGACGAAAACCCGCTCGTGAATACCTCTGACGCTCCCAACGCAACCGCAATCGGTTGGGTTGCAGGTACCGACCAGGAGACTGTAGCGTTCAAGACCGCCACTCTCGAGATGCTTCCTACCAAAATTGTCAGCGAAACCACCGAGACCATCCTCGACGTCCGCACCATTATGCCCCAGCTCACCAACGGCGTAGGCTTCAACCTTACTTACGAGGTAACCGCACAGCACGGCAATGAGACTGATGGCTATGAGGCTGCATTTATGACCGAGGTCATCAAGATAGAGAACAAGACCCTCGCAGCTGCATCTGCAAACAATCCTGCTTTCTGGGGTATGAACCAGGTGATTACTTACACCATCACCATCGACCCTGTCACCAGCAAGGTAATCTTCGATCCTGCTGTTGAGGAGTGGACCTATGCAACCGGTGCTATTGCACTTCCTAACACATCTCTCTAATCTAACAACACATCACCATAATTAGAAACGAAACAATGAAAAAGTATATCGTAATAGCACTTGCAGCAGTTGTAGCATTCTCTGCTTGCACCAAGGTTGAAAAGAAAACCGTAGACGAAAAGATCTCTTTCGAGGTTGCCAGCTATGTACCTCAGACCAGGGCTACCTCCGGTACCAGCCTTCTGAGCGAAGGTTGCACATCTTTCTTCACCAACGCGTGGTACAACCCCGTAAGCGGTGCTGCTCAGTATTATATGCAGAACGTTGAGGTTAAGCCTGACGCTACCACCAACCCCACCCAGTGGGCACCCGAAGATGCATACTACTGGCCCAAGACCGGTAAGATCAACTTCTTCTCTTACGCTTCTGTAAACGCCCTCCCTGCTACCGGCTCCGATGCCGAGCTCGATTTTGGCGCAAGCGAGAACCCCGAAGGAACCAAGTTCACCATCACCAACCACACTGTTGTTGCTGATGACAACATTATGATTGCCGACGCTGTTTACAACGCAAGCCGCGCAAACAAGGGTCAGAACGACATCACCGACACCGAGAACACCAACAACCCCACCGGCGTTCCCACTCTGTTCCGTCACCTCCTCGCTCAGGTAAGCTTCAACGTTGGCCTTGCAACCCGCACCGCTACCACCGGTACCACCAACTATGAGGCAACCATTACCAGCGCAGTTGTTAAGAGCGTCCTCAAGCAGGGTACTCTGGTTCTCACCGCTGGCGCAAGCGACGCCGAGACTCTCAACACCAAGGCTTGGGCTCCCGCTGCTGACGGCACCAAGGTGGGTTGGACCGCAGGTACTGCTACCGAGAATATCACCCTCACCAACCCGACCAACAAACTCAAACTCGCAGCTGGCGCAACCACCGGTAATGTTGAGAATATGCTCACCAACCGCACCGTTCTCCCCCAGACTCTGGCAGACGCTGTTGTTCTTGAGATTGTCTACAACCTGGACACCAAGCACGGTGATGATGTTTACACCAGCGAGACCGGCCTCAAAGTGACCGCTCTTCTCAACTCGGTGACCACCATCCCCAGCTGGAATATGAACCAGCGCATCACCTATAACGTGACCATCGACCCCGTAACCGATATTATCACCTTCGACCCTGCAGTTGTCGCTTGGACCACTGCTACCGGTGCAATCAGCTACCTGGTTCCCTAATCGATAAAGTTAAGTACACACAAAACGATGAAAAAAAGCATTATCATAGCACTTGCAGCAGTTGTAGCACTCGCTTCCTGCACCAAGGTTAAAACTGATTCCGAGAAGTCTGAGGCCATCACTTTCAAGGTGATCAACTATTTGCAGCAGACCAAGGCCAACACCGCTTATACCGGTGACGCTTTCGGTACCTTCGCATACTGGGACGCTACCGATTGGGCAACCAACGGCGATGCAAACGTATTTATGGACAACGAGAAAATCGCTCAGGATCCTACTTACGCCGCTGCTGGCGAATGGGGCCCCGCTACTCAGTATTTCTGGCCCAAGACCGGTAAGCTCACCTTTGCTTCCTACTCTCCCTACACTGCAGGCAGCGACAATGGTTTTTCCGAGAAGCCCGTTTTCGCAAAGACAAGCGGTTTCGTGTTCAAGAACTACACTATCGTAGACGACACCGATGTTGACCTGATGGTTGCAGACCTCGCAACAGACCAGACCAAGAACAACCCCGAGTATCAGCTCAGCGGCAATACCGACGGTGTTCCCACTCTGTTCCACCACGTACTCAGCCAGGTAGGTTTCCTGTTCAAGACCGTTGCCAACCCCAACCCCAATGTAGAATACAGCAAGATTATTCTCAAAGAGGTCAAGATTAACGACATCAACAACAAGGGTACCTACACCCAGAACAACACCAATGTATGGGCAGGCCAGACCGGCACCGCTTCTTACAACTACAACCCCGCTACCGGCAACAACGTTGAGCTGATTCCCGGCGAAGATGCAAAGGCCCCCAAGGTAGAGAGCCGCATCGTTCTCCCTCAGACTCTTACCGCTGCAGGCCAGCAGGTAGAGCTCAGCTACACCATCGTTACCAAGTACAAGAGCAACGACACTCCGGCAGAGGAGGAAGTTACTTCTACCGCCGATCTCGTTACTTCTGCAATTGCATCTTGGGATCCTAATATGAGCATTGTTTACACCATCACCATCAACCCTCTGAGCGACGAGCCTATCCTGTTCGACCCTGCAGTTGCTCCTTGGGATAATGTTACCGATGGCACAATCAACATCTACAGAGACTAATTTTTAATGAAGAAGATTATCGTAATAGCCGCAGCCGTACTGGCGCTTGCATCCTGCACAAAGGTGCAGAGCAAGGTGGAGGTATCCCGGGAGATTTCCTTCCAGGTTGCCAACTACCTGCCCACCCGTGCCGAAGCCGGTGCCAAGTACGAAAACGGCAATTTCGGTACTTATGCCTGGTTCAACGCAGCGGACGAGTTTATGGTGAACGAGGAAGTGGGACCGGACGGCGGCCAGTGGGCTACCGTACATCACACCTTCTACTGGCCAAAAACCGGGTCGGTGACCTTTGTGAGCTATTCCCCCTTCTCCGGCACCAATAACACAGCCGATTCGACTCCGACCGTGACCAAGAGCGGTGACACCTTCCGCCTGGCATACGGCAGCGCCGCCGCCCCCGTCACAGTGGGCGATACGGACCTGATGTATGCCGACCTGGTGGAGGCCAACGCCAACCGCGACCTGCTCACCGACGACCTCCTGGACGGTCAGGATTCGAGATATACCGGCGTGCCGACCCTGTTCCGCCACGCCCTGGCCAAGGTGCGCTTTGAAATTGGCGTTACCCGCACTCAGGGCGGCATCGCTCCCGATCTCACCACTTGGGAAGTGACCGTTGTTAATGGCAACTTGAGCGGCATCTACGGCGCCGGTACGCTCCAGATGGAGTGGAACGGCACCGAGTGGGTGAAACCCGCAGGCGCAGTCTGGAGCAACGCTTCCGGCAGCAAGAATGTGGCTCTCGCGAGCAACCTTAAGCTGACCGAGCAACACCAGAGCCTCGCCGACCTGGGCTATGTCCTGCCGCAGGCGCTTGACAACCAGAGCATAAGTCTCAATCTCCACATTCGCACCGTTCTCCCCAACGGCAGGTCGATAGAGGAAGACCTCACTGTCGAAAGAAAACTTAGCGAATTTTCTGAAGAAATTGTAACTTGGCAAATGAACAAGGCAATTCTCTACAGAATTTTGGTAGATCCTACGGAAAAAGGCGAGCCGATTTTGTTCGACCCCGCCGTTGCCGACTGGGATTCTGTAACTGCCGACAGCAACTGGCCGATATAATTCGGCGTGGAGAAAACCCGGTCCCTGGGCGGCTGACCCCGCCCCGGGGCACAAAGAAAAAACAATTATTGATGAAGAAACTTATAATAATAGCATCGGCACTTGCGGTTTTCGCGGCCTCCTGCACACGGACGGAGATAGACCGTCCCGCGAGCGAGATTTCGTTCCAGGTGGCCCGTCATTCCGCTGCAACCAAGGCCGGTGAAGAAGATTATAAAGATGCATACCAGGCAGTGCCGTTCGGCACCTACGCTTGGTACAAGGCCCTCCAGGAGGCCGACAACGCACCTTTTATGGTTAACCAGAAGGTGGCCTACAACGAACCCAGGAACACCTGGGCTCCGGCCGGCTCCACCTATTTCTGGCCCAACACCGGTACAATCGATTTTATAAGCTACTCCCCGTATGCAGGGGACGGCGCAGCTGCGCCCGCTCCCACCATCACGGAGACCTCCATCAGCTACGCTGAGCCTTGGAACGTAGAGGCCAACCCCGGCGTAGACGTTATGTATGCCGACAAAGCCGTAGGTTGCAGCGGCAATGTCAACACCTATAACCACGGCTACGAAGGCGTGCCCACGCTCTTCCGCCACGCTCTGGCCAAGGTTGCTTTCCAGCTGAGGTCCGGTTACACCGACATCACCGCCCCCACAGGCGACAAGACCCGCTGGGAAATCAAAATAAACAGTATGTCGGTAGAGAGCATCCTCACCACCGGCACCCTGGCTCTCAATCTGGCCGGGGACGGCTCCTGGGCAAAGCCCGAGAGCAACGTCTGGACCCCGGAGGAAGGCACCGCCAATCATCCGATAGATGTTGCGTCTATGCCTGTCCTCACAAACGCCCTTCAGCCCGCCGGCAACGCGTTCTTCGTGCTGCCGCAGGAGCTTGACGGACAGCGGCTCCGCCTGGACGTGACCATCACCACCTTCCGCGACAACAACGACGGCACCGGCGAAAAGCAGATGTTCGTGGAGCCGAACGTGGTGTGCTACGCCCCCCTCAAGACCCCGGAAATTGACGCTTGGGGCATCAACCAGTACATTATTTACGTCATCACCATAAGCCCGGCAATGCCCGTAGCTCCTATGAGCATACTGTTCGACCCCGCTGCGGCCACCTGGGATGAGCAGACCGTCGAATACACAATAACCCTCTAGGCGCCAAAAAGAAATAAGATGAAGAAAGCGTTTATCATAATTCTTGTCGCAGCCGTCGCCTTGGTCTCCTGCACCAAGCGCGAGATAGAAGGCAGCAAGGCGATCTCTTTCCAGACGGCGTCCTACGCAACCCGCGCAGGCATCGAGGGTACCGTGTTCCCCACCACCGAAAGTTTTGGCATTTACGCCTGGGCAGAAGGGACAATTGGCGAGTGGTTTATGAACAACGAGCAAATTGTATACGGCGAAGACGGCAAGTGGGCTTCTGCCAACACCTATTTCTGGCCCAAGACCACAACCGTAGATTTCTTTGGCTACTATCCATATGGAATGAGCGGCCTGGCCGTGGCTCCGCAGACCATTACCTATAGCAATATAGACGTTGAGGCTATGCAGGCCGACGTTATGTATTCCGACAAGGCCGCCGGCTACGGCGACAACCCGGACGGCCGCGGTATGGGCATTGACGGCACCAGCGGCGTGCCCATCATCTTCCACCACGCCCTGGCAAAGGTAGAGATTGCCGCCCGTACAGATTTTGACACCCGCAGCGAAGAAGACGGCACCGAGCATGAATGGCAGGTGACCGTGAACAAAGTTACCGTAAGCGACTTTTACAAAGCCGGCGGCGCAACATTCACTCTCCGCAACGAGCCGACTGAAGGCCAGGTAGGGTGGGAGAAACCCGCCGACGAGGCCGGTAATGCTGTCTGGACCAACGACGGTGCCAAAACCAGCATCAGCGCCAATCCCGCAGCTCTCCTCAACCACGAGGAACCTGTCACTATACTTCCCGATTTCTTTGTGCTGCCGCAGGCTGTCACCGAACCCGAAAGGGACGAAGAGGGCCGCATTATCCCCGGCCAGAACATCCACAAAGTTACCGTGAATGTCACCATAAAGACCCGCCGCAACGGGGCGGACTTTATTAGCGAAACCTACGACCGCTCTGCATATCTGTGGCTCGAGACCGTGCCCGCGTGGAGCATCAACCACATCACCCGCTACCTCTTAATTATCCGCCCGATTGGCGGAGGCGGCGGAACCCCCGGCAGCGAGCCGGTGCCCATCACCTTCGACCCCGCAGTGGCCGCCTGGGATGTGCTTACAGTTCCCACTTATATCACCATAGAGTAATCCAAAACCGATGATGAAAAAGTCAACCATATACATTATAGCAGCACTTGCGCTGGTGCTCTCCTGCACCCGTCCCGAGCCCGGGACAGTGGAGTACGGCGACCTGATACGCATTAGCGCAACGGGCAGCGACGTCGCCACGAAGGGTTTCCTGAACAAGAACGACATTCAGGCGGACGGCACCGAGGTCAAGATATTCGACGATATCACCGGTTTTGTGGGTACAATTAACAATGTTAACTATGACGGCCAGACCCCTGTGACCTACATCAACGAGAACATTGTTTGCGACGGCACCAATTGGAGTTTCGGCACTCCCTGGCGCTGGACCCGCACCGGCGTGCACCACTTCTATGGCTGGCTGGAGAAAGACAAGGACGGCAAGACCCCGGCAAGCCTCGGCGTGACTCCTACTCTTTCCGGCAAAGTGCTCTCCATTCCCGCCATCACCTTCACCAAGGATACC
Source organism: Bacteroidales bacterium (assembly GCA_017616475.1). GTDB lineage: Bacteria > Bacteroidota > Bacteroidia > Bacteroidales > UBA932 > Equibacterium. The sequence continues at coordinate 18,090 of JAFZYD010000023.1, read as the reverse complement.
GAGCAGTTCGACTTCCAATACTCCGACATAAAATCTGTTGACGTAGAAAATTCCGCCTTTAATGCGGCCAGCAGCGTTGAAATACCGTTGAACCATTTGTTCAGCGCCATTGCCGTCACCATTCAGAACAACGGCGAGAGCGACGTGAACATTGTTTCGGTTACCCTTGATTATTTCAACAACACAAAATCGGCAACTATCGATTATACTGATATTTCCGCCGCAAAACCGGTGGTTACACCGACGGTGGCGACTCCGACCCCCGGCACTGCAACGCAAATGATACCCGAGCTCGAAGCCCCCGTGCCCCTGCCTATGGGCGGCACCAAACTCGATTTGATGACGGGCAACATTATCGGTTCCACCACCAGAGGCTCCTACTATATGGTATGGCCGCAGTCCGCAGCGGAAATAAACCCTACGGTTTCTTCAGGCATCGAGGCCCCCGCCTTCACCGTACGATATACCTACAACGGCATTTACGATGATCCTTCGGCACCGGGCGAGGACCCTCAGCTCCACGTATACGAAGCTACCTGCAACCTCAAATCTGCCGTTTCTGCTATAAAGGCCGGCAACAAATACGCCATTAACCTGCAGTTCAAGGGCAAGTCAATAGACCTGGGCGTAGTTGTAATGCCTTGGGAAGCCCAATACTTCGATTTGGATTATTCCACCAACACCATCCAGGCAATGCCTACCGCCAACAACGAAGGCGTTCTCTGGCTCTACACCTGGGATTACGATGAATTAATCGGAAAGAACAGGTGGTTCCCCGGCGCCCGCGACCGCAAAATTACTATGGATAGCGGAAAACAAATAAAGGGCGACTTCACAATTTTGTCTCCTACAAGCGGACAGTGGCAAATTACCACCTATCCCGCCGAGGCGTCGCAATACTTCACTATCGAACCGTCCAGCGGCGATATAGCCGATCTGGTGGACGAATACGGCAACTTTACCGGCTACGTAGAGTTCTTGATTACCTGCCCTGCCGGCGTGCCGACCGTCCAGCACCTCCACTTTAACGTGGATATTCAAATTTCCGGCGTATGGCGCAACGCCAACACCGAGTTCAACCGCAAAGACTGGGATATGACCCGCCTGCCGTAATCTTTTATTAAGATTGTTATGAAGATTAAAAACGCTATAGTTTTGATGGTTGCGGCAATCGCTATGATTGCGACAGCATCTTGCATCCGGAACTCCGAGATAACAGAGCCCGTAACGCCCGAAGGCAGCGGTATTATGCTCACCTTGGATATGGGCCCTATGTCCCTGACGACCAAGGCACAGCCCTCTACCCGCCCCGGCGACGAAGACGGTGAATTCAACGAGAACAGGATTCAAGGACCCGTGCTGGTGTTCTTCTTTGACATTGATGCAAACGAAAACACCCCCGCAAGGTGGAACAAACCCGTGAGCTTTTCTTCCAGCCCTCTCTATATCAATGTGGCGATGTCCGACCTGGCCGCTATGTTCGGCAGCAACACCCCCCAGGCGGGCGCACAGGCAACTGTTATGATTGTTGCCAACTATGACAACGAGGACGATCCGTTCGATTTCTCCAACAATAAAAAATATACCAAGAAGGAAATCCGCGAGAAGACTCTGGCCCGCGCCGATTGGTCGCAACACCCGCAGGAACTCTTCCCTATGCTGAGCGATGAGACCGTCATTACCCTGGTGAATCCATCCTCCACAACCCCTGCGACCGGCACCGTCAAGATGCGCCGCCGCGCCGCAAAGGTCACTTTCCTCCTTTCCGTTGCAGACGAAATCGCTGTGGAGAACTATGCATATTCCACCGACTTGAACGGTAACGTCACCGCAGAAAAAACCATCGAAATCTGGCATCCCCTTACAACCAAGATGACCATCTATTCGCAGTATTTTATGAAAGATGGCACCCTTGGCGGCGTACCTAAAAGCGTTCCCAACAACAAGAATGACGCATCCCTTTTCACCGGAGTGGATAACCCGTACATTCTGGCTGAGACAGACTCCGTGGTAACCCGCAACCGCACCCTGTTTGTAAAAGACGAGCAGGGCCACTACATCAAAGAGGCGGACGGTTCATACCGCACAACCCCTGGTACTTTGGAAGTGCCAGTTTATAAGGTTCTTTATAACGACGGTAACACTAACCCGGACGATGACATCGACGGCCCGTTCTATACCTATCCGGTCACCTGGACCCCCGGTATCGAGACAGAGCCATTCCTCAAGCTCATCATCCCCTGGCAGAGCAACGACGGCCGCATCAAGTATTACTACTACAAGATACCCTTCACCGTTTCTTCGCTGGAGGCTAACAACTGGTATGAGGTTTCCCTTGACGTACAGATTCTTGGCGGTGAGTCAGAATTGCCCGTGCCGCTGACCGCAACCTATCACGTGGTGGATTGGGTTCGGGGTGCATTCGCTTCGGTTAAAACCGTACAGGCCCGCTACCTGAACGTTCCCACCAAAGAGTTTACCTTGTACAACCTGGATTCGCTCGAGATGTATATGCTCTCATCGCATCCTTGCGCGATATCCTTGACAAGCATAACCAAGCGCAACCACAAAACCAATACAGACCAGACCTTCGACGCCAGCATTCTTCAAGATCTGGAGGTGAGGTCGCTTGAAGAGATGTTCTTCAGGCATAGACTCAACAATACGATGGGGTCTAATTTGGACTGCGCGCCATATATAATCAAGTTCCGCGTGTACCAAATAGACAAACCGGATGACTATTATGCAGATATCACAATCACGCAGTATCCAGCCATTTACATCGAGAAGCAAGAAGGCGGAAATGCATTCGTTGACGGGTACTACTCTTTAGTCTCCGGAGGAAAACCGGACCAAGATGCTGTCTCCCGTACAACCAGTGGCTTTGCTCATTATTATCATTACGGGTATTTTTCAGTTGATGGCGGGCGCAGAGTTACTCCATACGGTAACCTAAGCGGTGTAGCCAACGGACAGCAGGCTAATACAAGTTATAATGGTCCCGTCACCGTACCAACATCCGAGACCGAAAACACCGTAATCCACGTTACGGCGTTTGCTGAAGATTCGTATGAATACACTTACAACGGTAACAAAAAACCATACATTATCAGCGACCCCCGTATAAAGTTTATGGATGCCGACGTGATTACTGACAAAACCCTCGTTCCCTATCTTACCCCCGGTGGGAGCGGCGGCGAGACAACGGAATGGACAACAGAGCAGCTTAATGCCCTTATGGTGGGTACAGACGTAGATAACATAATAGCCCCTGTCTTTATGTTCGCTTCTGAATGGGGACGACAGGGCAATCAAACGAGTTCTTTCCAAACAGTTGCAAAGCGTTGCGCCACCTACCAGGAGGCTGGTTATCCCGCTGGCCGCTGGCGCCTGCCCACCGAGGCCGAAGTGGCTTTCGTGGCCAATCTCCAGGCCAATCAATTTATCGGCCAGTGGTTTGGAGGCGGTAGCTATTGGATATCCAATGGTAAGGCTTTACAGATTAGTGGCAGTAGCGTGACTCAAGTGAACTCTGGCAACTCCACCCGCTGTGTTTACGACATCTGGTACTGGGGAGCAGATCCCGTTGTGGATCCTACCTATCAATATGCAGTAATGCCTTGATGATTAATTAAGATGAAAATGAAAAAATTATATTGCATATTCGCAGCTGGATTGATGCTCCTTGCCGGGTGCGTCAATGTGCAGTCCAATCATTTCGAGCCCGTCGAAAAGGAAGAAATCAAGGTCCCCATCACCCTTGATTTGCTGCTCCCCGTAGACGGTGTTTCCACCAAGGCAATGGCAAACGAGCCCGACATCACCAATTTGGTGGTGGCTGTGTTCGGCGGCAGCGGATACTACAACGAGTGGATTCCCGTCACCGATTTCCAGCGGGCAGATAAGAACTATAATGCCTCCAACGGCTACGTCACATATCAGGCCAGGTTCTCCCTCACCCAGAGCGACAGCCAGTTGAGGTTGCACTTTATTGCCAACTGCCCCAGCAGCTTGTACAGCAACCCGCCCATCACCGGTGTTACCAGTCAGGACCTGGAAGACATCGTAATGTCCAAGATACGTTCCCAGATCTCTGACAGCCACAACGATGGCTACTGGGCCAAGATATTGCTCCCCTACGGCGTGCAGATTATGATGGAGAAAGAGCCGAATACGGGAGAAATGATTCCGGTGCTGGTGAATAACCAATATGTTCCTACCGAGATGACGCAATACGAGTTCTCGCGGTACGAACGAACTGGCGGTATTCCTTTTGTCAGAAATTTTGCCCGCCTTTATTTACAGAATCATACCGACGGCGACTGGGTAATTCAAAAATTCTGTCTGGCATACGCTCCCGCAGAAGGCCCTATTGCCCCCATACTCTCAGACCCTATTACCACCGACGAGTGGGGCAACAGGGTTGCAGTGGAATATGCAGAGCCCGTGGAAGATCCTGACCACCCCGGCCAGTTTATCTTTGACGAGGTGGGCACCGTCTATCCTATAGACAGAGACACCCTTTCCACCCCGCCATACACAGTGCGCGAGTTGACAAATACCGATGGTACCGACAAAAAACTGGAGGCTCTCCCTTCCAGCACAATATTCACGGAGAGTTTCTTTATCAACTATCAGAACTATCCTTTGACAACGGCAGCCGGAGAGAACTATCGCAAGCTGTCCGACCCGCCGTACAAATATGGCGGCTACTCCCCGGCCGATTTGGCAATGGGTACATACCCGGCCGACGATAGCGGTATGACCGATTGGGTGGACGACGGAACAACTGCCCATTGCTCTACCGTGCCGCTCTATCTCTACGAAAGGGCCAAGCCCGCCACGGGCCAAAAAGCCACACGCATCATTATTAAGGCATACAAGAAGAATCCCTCTGCAGCAGACCAGGGGGCTTCCACGGCAAAGTATTATGCTTTGGATGTTACCGACGAGTACAACGAGCCAATGGCTTTCCTGCGAAACTACACATATACCGTTGAACTTACCGGTGTTGACGAAAAAGGCGGTAAAGATTCTATTGCAGAAGCGGCCGACGCCACCAGCGCCAACGTTTCTTCCGACGAAAAGACTGCCGACCTTACCGAAGTTTCGGACGGCGAGTCCCTCATTGCCGTGTCTTACATAGATGCGACATATATAAAGAAGAACCAGTACGACCTGATGTTCTACTTTGAGCCGAGTCTGAACCACCCCGACAACGATAAGGTGGAGATTCAAGTAGGCTCCGGCACCGGCTATTCGTTCCAGCCGAACACCACCATCGGTAACGGTTCTGCATTCAGCGTGCAGCCCAAGATTGATTCGCTCAACGGCAAAGCTGCGCTCTATGTCAAGAGCGGCAACAATTATGTCGCTGCAACAGAGGCTCAGATTGCAGATGCTTCCATCAAGAAGTGGGGCAAGATAACTTACACCACCGCCACCGTTGACCGTAACGGAGCTGCTGCCATCGATGCAAACGACAATTATCTCAAAGGTTTCTCGCAAACCATTCGAGTGATAGGTAACAAACCGGACCACACCACCATTTTCCGCGACGTCCTCATCAACCTCACCCCGCTCAAGACTATGGATGTAGTGTGCGAAGAAAAATTCCTCGAGGGCGGCAAGGATCAGACGGAGCACGTTAGGGTGTATATCCCCGCAGACCTCACCAGGTCTATGTTCCCCTTGACCTTCTATCTGCAGCCGGCCGACAACACCCTCAACCCGGCGGTAGGCGCCAACCTCCCCGTGAGCTCCGGTACTTCCATAATCCCAGGAGATAATTCCAACGCATTCTATTTTATCCGCACCCTGACCCGCGATGAATACAATGAGCTGCCTACAGAAGGCAACCAAAAGTATTTCACTTGCGAGTTTAAGACCATCAAAGAGGAGAGTGGCACCACCGTATACGTGGCAAATCAATATTTCACCACCGACAGCGACTTCTTCAGCAACTTCGTCCAGCGTTACTTTGCCGGCACGACTCCGGGCGAACTCGGTATCGGCGAGCACGTAGACTGGACATTCTCTATGGATAATGCCCACGCAGGCGGTGATATGATTTGGAACGATGCGGAGAATCCGGATTATAACCACGACAGAATCATTCCCAGGGAGGTGATCATCACCCTGCAGGGCATAAGCCCGCGCGTGGCCGATATTTCCGGCGGTGTAATCACCTACGAAGATTCTCCTTATCTGGAAAAACTCAGCGGTTCGGTATACAAACTTACCATCAAACCCGACCCGTCCGATCCCGACCTGCCCGAGTGGTCGTCGTATACACTGCACTTGATTGCAGGCAGCGAGGATACTTATTCCATAAAGCTCTCCACCAGCAGTCTCGCCAACTCTGAGCTCTATGCAGATCTTACCGTAACGGGTAACATCACCAAGAGCCAGATTAAGAATACCGGCTTCTACAATGTGGATGACGTAGCCATCGACCAGGTTCTTGGAGTTGCCGGCCAGACCGTCAAGTTCAAGTTCACCTACGGCGGCGATCCGGTAGACTTGCAGTTCAGGCTTGCAGGTCTGACAACTACAGACTCCCGCGTTTCGACTCTCGTGGACGGTGTATTCAAGTTCCATCCTGCCGACGGCAGCGGTGCTAACCAGGAGATAGTATTCACCACCACCGACGCCAGCACGGTATGCCGCCTCTACAACTTCAATGTACTTGAGGCAGAAAGCTACCAGACTCCGGATCCGACCGAGTTCTCGCTGAGCAGGTACTCATACAATATAGCTCTGCCTGCTACAACGTTCGTGGTTGTGGACAAGACCAAGACCGTGAACGCAACTGTAACTCCTACAGACGCGCCGACTCCTACCATTACTTGGACAAGCGCCGATGAGTCTATCGCAACGGTTAATGCATCCGGTGTTGTAACTGGTGTGGCAGTAGGTACCACAACCGTAACTGCAACCCTCGTAATGGACGGTCAGACCCTCGCTAGCGCCACCACAACCGTGAATGTAAGGAACGCATACTATACTGTGGATCTGAAGCCGGGTATTGCGCAGTACGGCTGGTCAAAGGATAGCCCCGTTAACCCGAACAGCGGCCTCTATAGAAGCTTCCAGTCCGAAAACTACTACGTTAATAGTAGTGTGGCTACAATGAGCGTGACAGTTGTGGGTTATACTGAGTTCACTGTATACATTAGGAGTAATGGCGAAAGCAGAAACAGTACTCCAGACTATGACTACACCGTAGCCAGGAAGATAGGCTCGAATGCATTGACTTCTTGGACTTACAACACTGCCTACAACGACAGCGGAACAAAGGCGTACACTAGACGTACCAGCGGAACTACTATTAACAATTATACGGCTGTTACATTTACAACCGCAGATGGCCTTACTGACGATGATACACCGCACACCTTCTATATTCAGTATGGTAAGGATTCTGGTACAAGCTCATACGATGATCGAGGCTACCTCTTGATTCCTATGGAGTACAATTATTTGTATATCCCCGTGTCCGTTACCGGCGTAAGCCTTGACAGGACTTCGGCAACCGTGATACCTGGCCGCACATTACAACTCACTGCTACTGTTACTCCGGATAATGCCGATAATAAGGAGGTTACCTGGACGAGCGACAATCCTTCGGTGACTGTTTCCGACTCCGGCCTTGTGACTGTCGATAGCAATGCTACTGGCGGCAGCACTGCCACCATCACTGTTACTACCGCCGATGGCGGCAAGACAGCCACCTGCTTAGTGACAGTGGCCAGGAAAGTCTGGAAGACAGGTAATTATCCAATGACGTATACAAGTAATGATAACGGTAATGCATCTACTTTTACAGATGCTACCAGCGGTGTGCGCGTTGTCTTTAGTAACTTTGAGAGGGGTGGTAATGGTAATGGTAGCCGTTACAAGATGATGGGAACCCGAACAGGGAGTCGTCCAAACTATACTTACAACAACGGACAGTTTGTTGTGTCGATTCCCAGTTCTTCGCTCGAGGGCATCAAGATAACCCGAATCTCGATGACGTATTCAAGTACCAACTATGATAATCGTACAGTCACGGTAGTCGGCGATGTCAGCACGACTGCTCAATCCTCTGCCGGGATGTCCAACTGGTATTCGACATCCACTGGGGATGGGAATGGAGACAATACTGTAACGGTTTCGATGGAAATATCTAGCAGCACCTGGGATGGTGGTGATGGTCGAAACAGACTGGTCGGAGCAACCGTCTATTACGGCTACTGGGACTATGAATAATAGTTACTAACCCATCTTTATACGCAAACCGCCCGGCTCCGTGAGAGGCCGGGCGGTTTTACATTCCCGTGGGTTCAACTGTTGCCTACTCCAGCATTGCGTCTTGGAAGGCCTTGACGTCGGAATAAGGAATGTTGAGGGTGTTTACAACGTAGTTTACGGCTTTGGCCTGGAAGGTGTTGCCGTAGGTGCCGCCGGAGAGGGAGTAGATGTAGTCTACGCCACGTGTTTCGCCGCCTTTAGAGCGATAATAGTAATTGCCGATACCGGTACGTAACTTGGGGTTGCCACTGTCCACAGCTCCTGAGAATGATGTAATCTCATAGTCTACGTCGCACCAACCCTGCTCGACGCCCAGGATTGACTCCAGCAACATACTTACGTATCCCGTGCGGTCTGCGCCCACGGTACAATGGATATATACGCCCTTTCCCTGCGCCACGGCGCTGAACACTTTGGTCAAGATGTTGTGCATCCGCGTGGCGTCGGACAACTCGCCCCAACTGTCAAATGTCTCCGTGGTGTGCCAATCGCCCAAACTAAGGGCGTCGTACAGTATGTTCTCCCCGGCTCCGGGAGTGTTGCCGCCCCAGTAGCTGCGAGTTGTGCGCAAGTCCACATCCAGCCCTATGTGCATATAATTCCGCAACATATCCTTTGCTGTCGAACTGGTCTTGTCCATATTGCTGCCGCGGAAAATCTTGCCGTATTTGATGGTCTTTCCGCTTATGGTGCGCTGGCCGCCAAAATCGCGGCAGTTGTTGGCATAGGCTTTTCCGTAGGTGCTTTCTCCCACCTTAATCATTCTGCGGCGGCCGGACGTGAGGAATGCGCCGCGGGTAAGCTCCGCACCGCCGTTTGTCACGGTGTAGTAGTAGGTCCTATTGGGGATGAGGTTGTATACGTCTACCGATGTTGCAGAATTGCTGCTGGCTGTAACCGAAAGCTCCAAATCGGTGCGGGCTGCATCGTTATAGACATATACGACTTTGGCAGCATTGCCGCTTGTCGGGTTTGTCCAGCTTACCGGCACCGGCTTTGGCCAGTCGAGGCGGTTGGCCTGGCTGGTATTATCGCTGTAAATGGATGACGTCATAAGCGTCGTAGAATAGTCTCCCGGCGGGTTGTAGGGGGTCGCTTCTACGTTATTCAGATAGATTGCCAGCCTGTCGTTCTCTATGCTGTATGTGAATGCCCTGGTTGCGCTGGCCCCGTCCAGATTCATATTGTAACGCTTGATGGTGTTGCGCTCCAGCGTTTTGTTTGTGAAAGGGAAGATGTAGGAGGCGACATCTGTGGTGATGGTTATGGTGCCGGAGTATGTGCCGGGCGCGACAACCATATACAGGTGGCCTTCGGCGGCGTCGTCTTTACTTGCCGCTACGGCTGCGGACTGCGTCAGGATAATGGAAGATGGGTTGCTCCCGGCCCAGGTGAGGGCCAGGGTCTCTTCGTCTTCGGGATCCAGGCTCGTGAGGTCCAGGGTTGCCTCCCCGCAAACCGGGTGGTCGCCCTCTGTCGCTGTGAAAGTGATGGAGCGTATCTGTTCGCCCGTGTAATTGGCGGAATACACCCGGAAATCTATAATGGCGCCCAGGTTGCGGGAGTGGATTACACCCGATGTCGCCCCCTGCTCGGTCTGGAAGGGGATGCCCGCCATAGGCATAGCCGCAACCGAGCCGCCGCTCTGGGCGGACGGGATAACTATTTTGGCGGAATGGGCGTCGGCATTGCCATCGACATAAGGGTAATAGGCATAGATGTACGTCCCGTCCGGGATGGGGGCGCTGGCCGGCAGCGTCACGGTTTTGGGCGCGGTGGTGACATCGATATCCGCTGCCGCAGACGATGCGCTTCCCACAAACAGGCCCATCTGGTCGCCGGCCTCCCAAAAGACGCCGTCCTCGCCCATAGTGGCCTTGGTGCCGGTTTCGGCCAGAGTGAAACGATAAACAAAGCTCTGAGGGGTTGGCTCCGCTAACTCCTCGCGGGTGCAGGACAGCATAGCCGCCGCGAAGGCAAGCCACACAAGCAGCCTAATCGAAATTTTCTTCATTGCCGCCGGGTGTTACAGGTTTTTCATTACCATCAAGATTCTCCGAGTCGTTCAGAAGGACTCTCCCTGCGCAGAGAACAAAGATCTCAGCCTCGGGCTTTTCATACGGTTGTCGGTTACGCATAGTGCCGTTTTTTAGATATTCTTACGTAAAGTTAACAAAGAATAATCGAAAATGTATACTTAACCCTTAGATGTTCCCGCCGCCCTGGGCGCGGAGTTCTTGGTCGACCTTGTTCTTTTCTTCCATAAGGAGGTCCAGGAGCCAGTCCTTTTGCTCGTCTACAAGGCCGAGGTCGCGGCAGGCGCTCTCGTAGCGGCTAAGCACCGCCTCCTGGTAGCGGTGGTAGCGCATAGACTTGAGAATCTCTTCTTCTATGGTTTCGTGCTCAATGTTGTAACTGTCCTTGTAGTAATCCTTATACACCTTTTCCGATGTGTACTGGATGCAGAAGAAGAACAGCCCGGAGGCCAGAATCACGATGCCCAGAATGCCCAGCAGCAGGGGAATCTTCTGTATCAGGCCCAGCATACCGAGGGCGCTCCCGGCGAGGAATATAACAAGCGCAACAAGCTCGTTGCGGTGATTCTTAAGAATTGAGGATATCTTCATAGTTAGATAGCACGTTGGTAGTGCGGTTTTGCAGGATTTTTATCTTGTAATCGTTTTCGGACTCTTTAGCGTCCATAGCCTTCTGATATGCCCGGCGGGCAGCCAACATCTGGTTGTTCTTGCTGCGCATCTCGTCCAGGTTCTGCCGCAGCTGCCACTGCGAAAGCAGGATGGCGAAAAAGGCGATGGCGAACATCACCAAGAAGCCCAGCAGAATGGTAATCTGGTTCTGCGCCTTGAGCCGCTCGGCGTCCTGGCGCAGCTGGGCGTTGTTCATTTCGGCGTCCAGGATGGCCATATCTTCGTTCTGAACCCGGATATATACCGAATCTTTCTCTGCCATAAGACTGTCCAGATGGCAGTACGCAGGCTCGTAGGAACCCAGCGCGGCGTAGATGGCCTGCTTGCTGTCGTGCTGCTTGCGGGCCGTGCCCAGCGAATCGGCCTTGACAAGCGCCTCCTCGAACTGCCCTTTGGACTTGAGATAGGCCACATCCATCTCACAGCGCGAATCGCCGTCCGCCTGCACCTTGTACAGCGGGTCGGACACAAGAGCGTCGTAGGTTGCCCACAGCGCATCCCAATTCTGCTCCGCTTCGTACAAGCTGGCGCGGGTCATAAGCGACTTGATGCGCAGGGTGGGGAAGTACTCCTGGTAAACCTCCGCCTTGGCTACGAACTCCTCTGCGTGCGGGAAATCGGCCAATTTGATGTACTCCTGCGCAATGAGGATATATAGGTTGGGCAGCTCCTGCTCTGCGCGCGCCTCCTTGCAATAGTCGGCCGCCTTGGTAAAATTCTGTATCGCCAAATATGAATTGGTGCGGTAGCTCTGTATGAGGCCCACCACCCGGTGGCCGTACATCCTGCCCAGGGCGCTCTTTTCTTCGCTCGCGATGCGCTCCATTGCGCGCGCCTCCAACATAGCGTCGGGCGCCCGCCCGATATGTATCAAAAACTGGCAATATTCGTGCATTACCGGGTAGTAGAACGCCCGCACATTGCGGTCCCGGTTCTCCCCGATTAGCTCCTTTATCTCCGCCACGGCGGCGTCCATACGCTCGTAGTCGCCCTGCGCGAACCGGATGGGGAACTCCAGGTTGAGCCCCAGGCACTTATAGCGGAAATTATCTTTGAAGATGCCGTAGCGGTACAGCGAATCGGCAAACGGGAGGTTGCGCTCGTTGAACTGCTGCATACGGCAGCAGGCGTAGCGCTGGAACAAATAATCCTCCACCTTGAGCCGGTTCACAATCTGACCGTGCCCGGGCAGCGTCGCGGCCAGAATGCCGGAAGCGGCGGCCAGCCCTATTAACAGACGCCGCAGCATTGGCTATTTGTTTTTCTTGCGAACCTCTACCAACTCGAGCTGGGTCACTACGCAAGTGAGCAACTTCTCCATAATTATGGGCTTCATAATAAAGTCGTTAGCACCCACGTTGAAGCCCTTGACAATATCTTCGTTTGAGTTGAGGGCGGAGAGAATGACAATTTGAATATCCTCCGTTTCTGGATTCGCCCGCAGCCTTTTGATTACCTCGAAACCGTCCAGCACCGGCATAAGCAAATCCAGCAATATGAGGTCCGGCTTCTCTTCCGCAACCGCGTCCAGGGCCTGCTGCCCGTTGGCGGCGGTCTTGATGCGGAAATTGAAGCGTGAGAGCATTTTCTGAACCAGCAGCAGGTTCAGCGGGATGTCGTCCACGGCCAGCACCAGGAACTTAGAAAAATCCTTGTCTTGAGCGTATAAAGGTATCATTGCCTCAAATAATTAATCGTCGGTTTGGGTCTTTGGCGGCTCGAGCGGGAGCACCAGGCAGAACCGGGCTCCGTCGGTGTATGATGTGTCCAGGAACACCCGCCCGCCCATCTTGGTGGCTATTTCACGGCATATTGAGAGGCCCAGGCCGGTGCCCTGCACAAAATCGTTGAGCTTGGTGAACCGTTCGAAAATTGCCTCCGCCTGGTCTGCCGGCACTCCGCATCCCGTGTCGGTTACGGCGTAGGTTACAAAGCCCGGATTGGCACTAAGCGAGCAGGAGAGGGTAATCTCGCCTGTTTCGGTGTGCTTGCAGGCGTTGGTGAGCAAGTTTATGAGAATCTGCTGCACGCGGCGCGGGTCGGTTGTGAAAGTGAACGGCTCGGTGTGCTCCGGGGCGAATTTCATTACGACTCCGGGCTGCAGCCGGTGTTCCGCGCTGGAGATGGCCGCCTCTGCCATATAATTCATCTCGCCCTGTTCATAGGTGATGCGGTAGCCGCCGCTGTCCATTGCGGAGGCGTTCAAGATATCGTCCAGCAGCATTGTGAGCATCTTGGTGTTGTTCACAATATGGCTGGCGAATTCCTCCTTCTCCTCCTCCGGGAAACTGCCGTCCGGCAGCGAAAGCAGCTGTGAGAAGCCCACGATGGCGTTGAGCGGGGTGCGCACCTCGTGGCTCATATTCTGCACGAACCGGGTTTTGGCGGCGTCGGCCAGACGCACCTTCTCGTTGGCCTCCTGCAGCGTGGCAATCATCTCCTCGTCCCGTTTCTTTTTCTTTCTGGTCTGCAGAAGTTGCAGAGTCAAACCCAGCAGCGCTATCACCAAGAGCGCGATGACAACGATGCGGATTATGGTGGTGCTGCGGGCCTGTTCGCGCTCTTGCTCTACAATGGTTTCGTGCAGGGCGAGGTTGCCCAAGTGGGCGTTCATCTCGGCCAGGTTGGCCATACCCACCTTGGATAGGTTGCCGTCAAGGCGGTTTACAAGTCGTTTTTCAAGCTCAAAGGCAAGGTCGCCGTTGCCGTAGATTTCTGCAATGTTTGCCAGAAACTTGACGTTGCGCGACGATATGAGGGTGTCCACCACCTGTGAGGGATCCACCGGTTTACCCGAAATGAGGCGGTCTATGCTTTCAAAGAATGCCGGACGGCACGCCCTCAGTCGCTCGAAGGACGCGTCGTTTTTGCAGTATGCAGAATAATTCTTGTAACCGGTGGTGTCTTTCTGAAGGGCGCATTGAACTGCGCGGTAGAAACCGACGCGGAGGGAGTCCATATGAAGCACGGCGGTGGCGGCTGCCTTGTCTATGCAGAGGTACATAGAGTCGCTGCCCACCGGATAGGTATCGGAAAGGTCGCAATAAAGCCGGCATGGCGATTGCCTTTTTATGATGGGATCGTCGGTATTGTTGTATTGCGCCAGCGCCTGAAGGACATAGGTCTTGCAGGTTAAATAATCTTCCCGTTCACGGTACAGCGCCACCAGATAGCGGGATGTGTACCAGACGCCGAACTTGTCCTTGTGTTTTATAGCATAGTCGTGCGCCTCCTCCAACAGCCTCATGGCAAGCGATTTTTGCCCGTGACTATAATAATAGTTCTGAACCAGTTCGTATGCATAATAATAATACTGCGGAAACCCGAGCGTCATAGAGATGTTCTTGAGCGATTCCATTGCGCCAAGCACCTCCTCGTCGTCCTTTTCCGAAATCACCCTCTGGTGTTTGCGGAGAGCGGTCTCGTTCTTGAGCCGCACCACATAATAGAGTGTCTGGGCCTTGGTGTCCTCCTTGGCGATGGCAGCCTTGAGCAGGTTGGAAGCCGACTTTTCAAAGCCGAACTTGCCCTCCATCTGCTCGGCTTCCATAAAAAGCGCGTAGCACTCGTCGTCTATGTCGTAGGGGTTGTTCTGAGCGCGCAACGGCAGCAACGTCGCCGCCAATATGACCCATACTGCAGCAATGATTTTTTTCATAGTATACAAATATACAAAAAAATCAGTTGAGATACTTGAAAAGATACCAGAACATTATTGCGCTGGAAACCAATTTGATAAAGGTGCCGGCAAAAAAGCCCAGAAATGACCCGAGGGCGGGCTTTACGCTGTCTACAATGGCGGTGCGGTTGATCAGCACCTCGGCAACGAGCGCACCCAGGAAAGCCCCGGCAATCATACCCCAGGGCGGAAAAAAGATGAGTCCCGCCAGCAGCCCTACCAAAGAGCCCCGGCCGGCGGCCTTGCTCCCCCCGGTGAGGCGGGTGAACTGCGCCGGCACAACGTAGTCCAGCACGGTGACCACTATGGTGATGCCCAGCCAGATGAGGAGGAACTGCAGCGACATTTCGCCGTTGCCAAAAAAGTATAGCAGCAGCAGGGCGCCCCAACTAATCGGCGGCCCCGGCAACACGGGGAGGAAGCACCCGATGATGCCCACCACTCCCAGTATTATTGCTATGATGTTTATTATCATAGTTAGTTAGCTATTATGAGATGTCTCGACTTCGCTGCGGGCCGCTCGATATGACACGGGATGTCATTTCGACCAAGGCCGTCAGGCCGCGTGGAGAAATCGCTTTCATCTTACGTCAAAGAGCCCTTCGGCGTTTTCGTCCTCTACCAGGGCTGTTTCGATGGGGATGTAGAATGTGCGGGACTTGAGCTGCTCGCTCACCGCCGGGTTGCGCCGCAGCCGCTGGGCGTCCTTCTCCGTGGTCAGGACTATGGCCTGCGGATGCTTGAGGGAGAACTTTTCTATTTGGGCGATGTCGCGCGGGGTAAACACGTGGTGGTCGCCGAACTCGATGTGGAAATTGCGGGGGTAGCGGGCGCTCACGTGGTGCCGCAGCTGGTCGCTGTTTGCAATGCCGGTGAACAGAATTGCCTCGTGCGAATACATATAGCGGTTGTTGCCCTCCTCGAATACCGGCAGCGGGTCAAAATACTGCACCGTGGTAAAGTAAACCTTCTGCTGAGGGTTGATGCGGTTTATCTCCCGGGCCTGCTGCTTTTCCCACTCGTTGAGATAGGGCGGGCACTTGGTAATTATCACCGTATCGGCCCGCTTCAACTGGCCCGGCAGGTCGCGCAGGCGGCCGAAGGGCATCAAACTGTCCTTGAAGACGGGGCGGTTGTAGTTTATCAGGACAATCTGGCGGTCGGCGGCAAGGCGGCGGTATTGGAACCCGTCGTCCAGCAGAATCACCTCCGGCACATCGCCGAAAGGCAGCGCCATAAGCATCTTGACGGCCCGGACGCGGTCCTTGTCTACAATAACCTTAACGTTGGGGAACTTGCGCTTTATCTGCAGCGGCTCGTCGCCCACGTCCTCCACGCTGCTGTTGGTCTCCACAAACCGGCTGGTGTTAGGCTGCTTGCGGCCGTATCCGCGCGAAACAACCGCCACGCGGTAAGCCCGATCCAGCAGCGCGCGTATGAACATCTCCACGTGAGGCGTCTTGCCCGTGCCCCCCACGGTGATGTTGCCGAAGGAGATTATGGAGACGTTGTCGAATTTGACGCTCTTTTTCCACCCTTTGTCGTATGCCATATTGCGCACGGCCAGTGCCAGGGCGTAGGGGAATGCTGCTATGTTGCCTAATCTTGCCATTATATTATTACCAGTTGCGGCCAATGAAATCCAGTGTTTCGTTCAATTCATTTATGTCGGTCAAAGTTACCAATTTCATACGGGTTTCCTTGAAATTTTCCAAACCTTTGAAATAGCAACTCAGGTGGCGGCGCATTTCGAACACGCCCCGCCGCTCGCCCTTCACTTCTATCGATTTGGCCAGGTGGTCCTTGGCCAGCGCCACGCGGTCGGCCACCGACAGCGGCGGCAGCTCCTGCCCTGTGTCCAGATAGTGCTTTATTTCGCGGAATATCCACGGGTGGCCGAAGCTGGCTCGGCCAATCATTATGGCGTCCACCCCGTAGCGGTCAAAGGCGTTTTTTGCATCCTGCGGGGTGCGGATGTCGCCGTTGCCTATAATGGGGATGTGCATCCGCGGGTTGTTCTTTACTGCGCCTATCAGGCTCCAGTCCGCCTCGCCTTTGTACATCTGGGAGCGGGTGCGGCCGTGTATGGTGAGGGCGGCGATGCCAGCGTCCTGTAGCCGCTCGGCCAGATCCACAATAATTTTGGAGTTCTCGTCCCAGCCCAGGCGCGTCTTTACGGTGACCGGGGTGTGCACCGCCTCAACCACGCGGCGGGTTATCTCCACCACCTTGTCGGGCTCGCGCAGCATACCGCTGCCCGCGCCGCGCCCCGCAATCTTCTTTACAGGGCAGCCGAAGTTGATGTCTATAACGTCCGGATTGGCCCGCTCCACCTTTACTGCGGAGTCCACCATAGCGTCGGGCAGGTGGCCGTAAATCTGTATGCCGATGGGGCGCTCGTAGTCGTAGATGGCGAACTTTGCCAGCGATTTGGGCACGTCGCGCACCAGCGCGTCCGAAGAGACAAATTCGGTGTAGACCATATCCGCCCCGAACTTTTTGCAGATGTAGCGGAAGGAGGTGTCCGTGACATCTTCCATAGGGGCCAGAAACAGCGGCCTGTCGCCAAATTCTATTTCACCGATCTTCACAGTGGCGAAAGTAACATATTTTTGCCACTTTGAAAAAATTATCTACCTTTGCAGCCCCCCAGAAAACGCTGGGACGCAACATTTAAGTATTAACCATCAATAAATCAACAGACTGTGGACACATTAAGTTACAAGACCAAGTCGGTCAACAAAGAGAACTCCTCCAAAGAGTGGGTTGTCATTGATGCCACCGATCAGGTCCTGGGACGTCTGGCAAGCAGGGTTGCAATCTTGCTCCGCGGCAAGAACAAGCCCAACTTCACCCCCAACGCAGACTGCGGTGACAATGTAATTATTGTCAATGCAGATAAAGTGCGCCTCACGGGCAAGAAGATGACAGACAAGGTGTACGTACGCCACACCGGTTATCCCGGCGGACAGCGCTTCACCACCCCCAAGGATTTGTTCTCACGCAAACCGTTGGCCGTTCTCGAGCACGCCGTGCGCGGTATGCTCCCCCGCACCCGTCTTGGCGAGCAGCAGTTCAAGAACCTGCATCTTTATGTAGGCAGCGAGCATCCTCACCAGGCGCAGAATCCTAAAACTATTACCCTTAACGAAATTTAACACGAAGCATGGAAGTAATTAACGCCCTTGGAAGACGTAAATCAGCTGTTGCTCGCGTTTATGTAAGCACCGGTAAAGGCAACATCACCATCAACGGCCGCACTATGGAAGAGTACTTCAAAGAGGATACTCTCCGCTACATCGTGCGTCAGCCCCTGGATGTTACCGATACCCTCGCTTCCTTCGACATCAAGGCCAACCTTGATGGCGGCGGAATCAAAGGTCAGGCAGAGGCTCTCCGCCTTGCAAT
>JAFZYD010000006.1 GCA_017616475.1 Bacteroidales bacterium | reverse complement strand
TCACTAATTGCCACGTTAATTACGCGCGGATCCAGATTGAATTTCTTCTTGTATGCTTTCTGTACAGCCTCGATGTAGGCCTTGGCAGCGCCGCTGCGCACAATTGCGATAACGCAACCTCCAAAGCCGCCGCCCATCATACGGGCGCCGACAACGCCTTCGCACTTGCGGGCAACATCTACAATAAAGTCAAGCTCCTCGCAGCTCACGCCGTAGTCCTTGGAAAGGCCGTCGTGGGTCTCGAACATCTTCTTGCCGAAAGCGGGGATGTCGTTCTTTGCCAGGTCGCGGCAGCCGGCCAGCAGGCGCGGAGACTCGCGAACCACAAAAGAGCAGCGCTTGTACACCATCGGGTCGAGCTTGTCCTTATATTCCTCAAGCATTGCCGGGGGCACGTCGCGCAGCAGTTCCACATTGGGGTGGTCCTTCTTGATGGCGGCGACGCCGGCCTCACACTGAGCGCGGCGCACGTTATATTCGCCGGCGGCGAGGTTGTGCTTCACCATTGTGTCGATTAGGACAATCTTGTAGCCCTTGGGGTTGAAGGGAACCCTCTTATAGCTGAGGCTGCGGCAGTCCAGGCGGATAACCTTGCCTTCCTTGCCCATCAGCGAAGCGAACTGGTCCATAATGCCGCAGTTCACTCCTACATAGTGGTGCTCTGTCATCTGGCCTATCTTTGCCAGCTCCTCGCGTTTGAAACCGAGCTTGAAGAGGCTGTTTATTGCATAACCAAACACGCTTTCCAGCGCTGCGGACGATGACATTCCGGCGCCCAGAGGCACGTCGCCGCCGAATGCGCAATCAAAGCCGCCGGGGGCAGCGCCGCGCTCCTTCATCTCCTGAATAACGCCGAATATATAGCAAGCCCACTGCTGGGCGGGTTTCTTCTTGTCGTTGATGTCGAAGGACAGCTTCTCGCCATAGTCCATAGAGAACGCGTTCACCTTTGTGGTGCCGTTGGGGGCGATGGCCAGGCTGATGCCTTTGTCCACAGCTGCGGGAAGCACAAAGCCGCCGTTGTAGTCGGTGTGCTCGCCAATAAGGTTAATGCGGCCGGGAGAGGTAAAATAGCTGAATTTGGCGCCGGGGAAGTTCTTTTTGAAAGCGCCGATGACTTTTTTAGGATTTAACATATTGCTGAATTATTAAGTAATATTTTGACAAACATATTTGCGTAAAGTTAGTGATATTATTTTACATTGTCTCACAATTACCCGTTTGGTAATAACAAAATTGGTAGTATATTTGCAGTCCCTGCGGAAATAGCTCAGTTGGCAGAGCGTTGGCTTCCCAAGCCGAAGGTCGCGGGTTCGAACCCCGTTTTCCGCTCTACTTTGCATAAAGTCCGCCAACTGTACGGACTTTTTTGTTTAAATACGACGAATAACTTAATGAAAAAAATACTATCCATCATACTGTTTCTGGCTATTGCCTTCACCGGTTTTGCACAGATAGATACAGACGATAATTTTTTTGAAGACGAGGAAGACGAGGAACTGGCTGATGCCGACAGCACCTCAATTGAAAAAGTTGTAAAAATTGCCGTCGACACCCTCCGCACGAAAGACAAATATACCAATGTCATATTATACGAAGACCAGACCTGGGATTACCTTCCCCTGCCCCGGCCCGGCATCGACAGCACCTCCATTTACGACCGCTGGTGGAACACCGAGTCCCTCCACGCCTATATAGGCTATCCCAAGGAATCCATTCCGGATGAGGTCGATATACTGCTGGTAGATGAGACCCACGGCTTCAAAGTCCCCTACAAGACAAAGGTCCACTCCGGGTTCAAATGGCGCCGCAAGCGCGCTCATACCGGCGTTGACCTGCCGCTTGACACCGGTGACAGCGTGCGGGTGGCCTTCGACGGCGTAGTGCGGTTTTCCAGCAGCAGCCATACCGGCGGCTACGGCGGCCTGATTGTGGTGCGCCACTCCAATGGCCTGGAGACCTACTACGGCCATCTTTCCAAACGTCTGGTGATTCCGGGCGAACCGGTCAAGGCGGGCGAGGTAATAGGCCTTGGCGGCAGTACCGGCCGCAGCACCGGCCCCCATCTGCACTTCGAGACACGTTACAAGGGACAGGCCTTTGACCCGGAGCGCATAATTGAATTTGAGCACGGCGCCCTGCGCGGATCGTTGTTCACCTTGAAGAAAGATTATTTCAATATTTACTCTCACTACGGCCAAAGCGAGAAACAGGAGGCAGAGGCCAAGGCTGCTGTTGTTGCGGCCAAACAGGCACAGTATTACAAGGTTCGCAGCGGCGACACCTTGAGCCGGATAGCCTCCCGCAACGGCACAACGGTTGCCAAGATATGCAAATTGAACGGCATCAGTGCCAATAAAGTAATCCGTCCCGGGCAGACACTTCGCGTAAGATAATGAAACGATATGCCGTCATACTGCTCTTTCTGGCGGCACTCACGATGCCGGCAAAGGCCCAGTACGACCCATCGCACTTTTATTATGCTGGCCGACAGGCCCTTTCCGACGGTAAATTTTCCCTCGCGATAGAGAATTTCAACATCCTCTCCCGCATCGACACAGTGGGCCCGGAAGCCTTCTTTTTCCGCGGCATCGCCAAGTACAACCTGGGCGATTTGAACGGCGCCGAGCGCGATTTTGACCTGAGCCTCAAGCGCAACCCGCTCTACACAGCCGCCTACCATTACCGCGCCATCACCCGCAGCCGCCTGGGCCGCCACGAAGAGGCGCTGGAAGACCTGGATGAGGCAATGGACCTGCGCCCGGGGTACACGGGGCTCTATTTCAGCCGCGGCGTGACCTATTTCCTTTCGCAACAGTTCGACAAGGCGGTTCAGGATTTCAACAGCTTTATTCGCAAGGAGCCGGAGGAGAGCAGCGCCTACCTGAACCGCGGTGCCTCCTACCTTTTCCTGGGCGACACAATTCAGGCTTTTGCCGATTATAACAAGGCCATAGAGCTCAACAACCAGGACCCGGAGGGATTCGTGCGCCGCAGCCGCATCTTTGCTCTTCAGAACCGGCCGGACGAGGCCATAGCCGACCTCAACCGGGCCATTTCGCTGGACACCACCAACACCCTCGCATACTTCAACCGCGCCATCCTTGAGTATGAAAAGAAGGATTGGATGGGGGCCATAGCCGACCTTAACGCCGTGCTCAAAGAAGAACCCGGCAACGCTCTGACGCTCTACAACCGCGCCCTCATCTATGCCCAGGTGGGCGAGCTGGACAACGCCGTGGACGACCTGGACCGCGTTATAAACATCAACCCGGAGAACGTGCTGGCCTATTTCAACCGCGCCGCCATGTTTATGCAGCAGGGTAAATACCAGCAGGCCGTAAACGACTATGACAAAGCCATTTCACTATATCCCGACTTTGCCAAAGCCTATATAAACCGGTCATACGCCAAGGCTATGCTGGGGCGTCTGGCCGACTCCCGGAGCGACTATCAGACGGCGCAGCGCAAGGTGCGCGAATACCAGGCCAAGACCTCCACGGACGAGGGCTACGAGGCATTTGCCGACACCACCAAACAGTTCAACTCCCTGCTGGCTCTGGACGCCGATTTCGCCAAGAAGAACTTTGACAACGAACTGCTGCAATACCGCGACGTGGACATCAAACTCAAGCCGCTATATCAGTTCGTAACCAAGGAGGGGGCGGAAACCGCAGAGAGCATATCCTCCATTAAGGGCAAATTGATTTACGAAAAGATGGACGCGTTTGTGGCCGCGCTGCCGCTGCGCACCAAGTTCGTTTCGCAGAAATCTACCTCCAGCGAAGGCGCCTCCAAGCGCCTGTCGGCTTTGGAAGAGCAGGTGCGGCAGGGTCGAAGCAGCCAGTACCTCCAGTTTGCCAAGGCCATTACGGAGACCGAAGCGAGCCAGTTCAACAACGCTATGGACAGCTACAGCGTGGCCATAGATATGGATTCCGAGAACCCGTTCCTCTATCTGAACCGAGGCGTGCTGCAGGCCGAAATGACGGAATTCATTGCAAGTATGGAGAACAGCGTGCAGACTCTCACCATAGACAACACCGGCAACACATCCAAAACCGTGGTGAAGGACCGCGCCAGCACCAAATACGACTACAGCGCGGCGATAGACGATATGCTGGAGTGCGCCCGCCTGGCCGGCGATTTCCCTTACGTCTATTACAACCTGGGCAACCTGTACTGCCTGTCCGACGACCTGCCGGCCGCCGTGTCAAATTACACCAAAGCGCTGGAAATCTTCCCCTACATTGGCGAGGCCTACTACAACCGCGGGCTTGTCCAGATCTTCTTGAAAGAGAAGGAGAAAGGGTGTATGGATATAAGCAAGGCGGGGGAACTGGGCATCCTGGACGCCTACAGCGTAATCAAAAAATATTGCACGGAAGAGCCGCAGAACTAACGGCTACCACTGCTCGTCGTCCTCTTCTATAGTAAGGAACCGTTTCCCGCCGAGCGCCTCTATGGCGTCGTCCAGATCCATCTGCGCCGCAGTGTCACCGGCGCTGGAATAGAGCATCTGAAGGTATTCCAGATACATAATCAATATGGAGTGGTCCTTCTTAACCACAGCCTCCCCTATGTCCACGTTAACGCCCAGGGCGGCCGCCTGGCTCTTGACCATTTTGCCTATGTTGTTCTCAAGGAAAATCTCCCCGGCGTGGAAAACGTTTATGTTGAACAGTATCTTGTCGTTCTCCACGTAGACCGGCACGAAACCGCCCGTGAAGCAGAGCGGATAGACCGGCAGAGAGGCGCACTGCGCAATCATAAAATAGAGCAGCGAAAGGGCGAACGGACTCCCTTGCCGGTTCTCTACTACCTTCATCAGCAGGGAATTATCCAGACTCATATCGAACGGGTTGGCCGCCGTAAAGCCGAACTGCTTGTAAAAGACGTGGTTGAGCAGGTTCACGTTCTCCACCCCCGTCTTTTGGTCCGTCACCTCCGCCATCACCGCCACGGCGCAGGGCATTATCTGCTCCACATAATCTTCTTTGCGGAGGGTTGGGTCGGACAGCAGCGACAGCAGGTAGCCCGCCTCCATAAAGCAGCACTCAGCCCCGGCCGCACACTGCTCTGCCATCTGTCTCAGGCTGCGTATCACCAGCCGCTTGGCGTAGTGCGACAACATATCTTCCAAAAGTTGCCGCCGCTCCGGAACCAACTCGCTGCGGTAGAGGGTGTTGAGGTTGGATATCGCCTCCTGCCCGTTATCGTCGAAATAGCGGTCTACCGCCGCAATCACGGCGGGGTCGGCATCGCGGTAAAGGTCCACTATATAGTTGAGTCGTTCCACATCCCAAAGATAATTTTTTTAGTACCTTTGTCAAAACCATTTGTGCGATTATGATTACCTGGCCCCGGATGCAGAACGTGCTGCTGGCGATAAGCGCCTTTTTGCTGCTGTCGCTTTTTTGGTCGGAGATGTGCTACGCCATAGACGAAACGGGGGCGCGCGTCTCCATTAAGTTCACGGAGCACATCCAGTTTTTGATATTCACCTTCATCACGCTGGCCCTCTGCATCGCCGCAATTGCATATCGCAAGCAATATATCCTCCAACTGAGAGTATGTATTATAGATATGTTCGTGCTGCTGGGGTTCCAGATATGGCTCATAGTGGCGTTTTTCCAACTCAAGAACGCCTTTACGTTTACTATTTCCACGCTGTTCCCCTTCGTGTGCATTGTGCTTATGGTGCTGGCGGTGCGATACAACTGGCGCGACGCCACGGATGTGATTGCGCACGACTTCAGCAAAAAGGTGAGGAAAAAACTAAAATGAATCTGAACATCTTCATCATTTCCATTGTTGCGGCCGTTGGGCTCGCCATTGTTGTTACTGCTTTGATTGCCCGCGGCAAGCGCCTCAAGGCCCAAAAGGCCGCCGACGCAACCATCGGGGACCTTAATATCCGTCTGGAAGAGGGACGCAGTGCCCTCAGCGCCCTGGACGCCCAACTCAAGGGCACCGAGGCCACGCTGGAAGCCACCAAAAGCGGTGTGCTGCAGCAACTTACAGCCAAAGATGAGATTATCTCCCACCTCAAGGAGAATTACGAAAAGAGTTTGAACGAACTCAAGGAAAACCATAAAGAGACCCTCAAGGCACAGGCGGATGCCCTCAAGGCGGAGCTCACCGCCCAGACGGAGAAACTGCTGGAGCAGCGCGAAAAGGCCCTGACCGATAAGGCCAAAGAGACCTTTGAGACCATTTCCGGAGGCCTGGACAAGGACATCAAGGAGATGAAGGAGGCGTTCGAGGCCAACAAAAAGACCCACACCGAAACCAGCGCCGCTCTCAAGGAGAACTTTGAGAACGCCGTCCGGCAGCTGGAGAACCAGAGCCGCAGCATTGGCGACAAGGCGGACCATCTGGCAGAGGCGATGCGCGGCAATAAGAAGTATCAGGGCATCTGGGGCGAGACCCTGCTGCTCAACATACTCACCGGCGAAGGCCTTGTGGAGGGGCGCGATTTTGACAAGGAGGCCACCCTGCGCGACGAACTGGGCTTCGTTATAGAGAACGAAGATTCTTCCAAGCGGATGCGCCCAGACTTCATCCTCCACTTTGCCGACAACCAGGATGTGGTGGTGGATTCCAAAGTGTCGCTGGCGGCATATTCCGATTATCTTGAGGCCACTACGGAAGAAGCGCGCGCGGAAGCCCGCAAACGCAACGCGGAGGCCATCCGCAACCAGTTCAAGAACCTCTCCGGCAAGGACTACAGCAAATATCTTAAGCCCGGCCACCGTATGACCGACTTCGTGATTATGTTCGTGCCCAACTACCCCGCCCTGCAGCTGGCTTTCGAGCAGGACCCCTCTATTTGGCGCGAGGCCTACAAGATGAAGGTGTTGGTAACCAGCGAAGAAACCTTGCTTCCGTTCTTGCGCATGATTGAGCTTGGCTGGCGCAACGTAGAGCAAATCCGCAACCAACAGAAAATAATAGACGCCGCCTCCACAATGGTAGACCGCGTGGCAGAGTTTTCCAAGCACTACGCCGAGGTAGGCAAGTGTCTCAAGAACGCCCAGAGCGCCTATGAGGAGGGAGACAAGAAGTTCCGCGACAAGGGCAAGAGCATACTTGTATCTGCAAAACAGATAAAAGAGCTCGGAGTTCCTTCTAAGAAAGAACTCCCCGGGACCTACGATTCAATCGCAATAGAAGACATCGAAGCGGTAGAGGAATAATTTTTTAAGTGTGTAATGTTTTGGCACACATGGCTGTATATCTTTGCATCAGAAACAAAGATATAACACTATGAATACAAGCTTTATCCCCGCTTCCGTGCAAGAGTTGGTAGTAAATCTTTTCCCCGGCTCAGTCCCCGAGATAGACAGTCTCATTTCCAATTTTGACCTGGAGTTGGTTTCGGTCTGCAAATAGCTTTACGTTTTTAAAAACGGAAACAATTTGGACAGGTTTCCGGAAAATTTCCTCCGCGGGATGTTCGGGTGCGTAACTTGCGCCCGAATTATTAACCATTAAAAAACGGAGGTAAAAATGAAGAAAAGAAAAGCATCGAAGGGATTATTCTTGACCTTCGCAATCTGCGCGGCCGCGGTTGCCGTCGGCTGCAACAATTTGGACAGGGACAACGCAGTCCTGGTCCTGAGCATCAGGCAGGAGAACACCATCGCCACAAAGGCCGGTAACGTTCCTGTACCGGACACCAACCAGTTTGTCCTGCAAATCACAAACAGTTCGGGCGAATATGTTTATAATGGTGCATACGGCGCCCGTCCAGACAAAATCAGCGTGCCGGCAGGCGCCTACGATCTCTCCCTTACAAGCGAACTGTTCGGGTCCCCCGTCTGGGAGAGGCCGGTATACGGCGATAGGGTGAGCGTTGTGGCTGTCAGCGGAGAGAACATCAAGGTAAACTTCTTGTGCAAGATGATCAATTCCGGTCTGCGAGTCAAAATGACCGACCGCTACGTGTCCAAGTACCCCGGTTCGCTCATCGTCACCCAGGAGAACGGCAGCCTGGTCTACACTTCGTCCGAGAGCAGGTTCGGCTATTTTGAAGCCGGCAACGCCACTTTCAGTGCCGTGGCCAACGACGGCACAAGCCAGCAGTTGTTCAGCAAACAGTTCACCGCCGGGCAAATGCTCACGCTCACTCTGGATGCCGGCAGCAGCGACACCGGGCAGAGTTTCAGTGTGAAGGTGGACACCACGGCCACCTATTTGAGCCAGACAATTCTGGTGGACGAGTATTATGAGTCTGCCGGGGACGGCCTCTCTGCGGGCACGGCATTTTCTGTAGCGGAGGCGGCGCAGCACCCGGAAGAGAGTGTATGGGTGTGGGGATACATTGTTGGCGGCGACCTTTCGTCCAGCGCCATCAACTTCGAGGCCCCATTCACAAAGAACAGCAACCTGGCTATTGCAGCAACTCCTGCGTGCAAAACACGAGAACAATGTATAGCGGTGGAGCTTGCAAGCGGCAGCGACATAAGGGAGACGGTCAACTTGGTGGACCATCCGGAAAAGCTGGGTTGCAAGATTTACATCAAGGGAACCGTGAAGGAGTCTTATTTTGGTTTGGTCGGGCTCAAGAGTGTGAAGGAGTTCCAGCTTGAGTAAAAGATTTTTTTGTTTATTAACAAGAAAACCATACATTTGCACTCCCTAAAAACGCCGCAAGGCTTTTTGGGAGTGAGACTCGCTAGCTCAGTAGGTAGAGCACAACACTTTTAATGTTGGGGTCTTGGGTTCGAGCCCCAAGCGGGTCACAAAAAATAGCCTCTTCCGAGGCTATTTTTGTACCCGCTTGGATAGCGGGAATATTCATTTTATTCGTACCTTTGTGTACGAGAAAAGCGGGCGTGTTGTAATTGGTAGCCAAGCTAGACTTAGGATCTAGTGCCGCAAGGCGTGGGGGTTCGAGTCCCCCCGCCCGCACGCGCTTCGCTATCGCCCGACGGCGATTGTTATTATGGGAGCATTTGCTCCCATTTTTTGTCACTATGCTAGCTGTGACGAATGTTTTTTCGGGGGATTTTCGTCACAAATATCGACACTTTCGTCACAAAACAGGCCTTTTAATAACATTTTGGGGGTACAGGCGGCAAAGTTTTTCCCGGCGCCACGCGTACGTGTAGTTTTGCATCGTCAAAACAAAACACGTTATGATTGCACCTCAATGGCTAAGGCTTGACAACGCCGCAATAATATATCCTTCCAGCAGGACCCGCAGATACGCCACCCAGTTCAGGGTGAGCGTCACGCTGGACAACGAAGTGTCGGTAGACATACTTGACACAGCTCTCAAGAATATAATGCCCCGCTTCCCGGGCTTTTCCTATACACTTGGCAACGCTTTCTTCTGGTGGTATCTCCACCGTCTGGAAAACGCTCCTCAGGCCGGTGAAGCAGACAATATGAACGTTTTCTCCCTGAAGCGCAACGGCGGATATATGTTCCGCGCCAGCGCCAACGGCAATCAAATAGCCCTGGACGTATTCCACGCCCTTACAGACGGAACCGGCGCGATGACATTCCTTATGACACTCACCGCTGAGTACCTCCGCCTCAAGGATGGCATCACTCCGGAATACGGCGGCTGGGTTCTGGATCCTGCCCAGGAGCCCGATCCAGAGGAGATTCAGGATGGCTTTGATGCTTTTTCCGGCCTCAAGGGCAGTCTGGACAACGAAGCTGCCGCCTGGCACATCCCGGGCACTGTGGAGCGTTATGACATTCTGCACAATGCACGCATTTCTATGACTACGGAAGAGATTTCTCAGAAAGCGCGCGAATATGGTTGCACCGTAACCGAATTGCTCTCATCGCTCTTTATTGCAGCTATGCAGCAGACCCGCAGCCAGTGCCGCCGCCGTCAGCGCAACGGCAACATCAAGGTGGAGGTTCCGGTGAACCTGCGCCCCATCTTCGGCTGCCGCACCCTCCGCAACTTCTCTTCTTACGTCCATTTGGGAGTAGATGTTTCCAAGGGCGATCTTCCTTTGGAGGAAATTATTGCCGCCGTGCGCGCGCAAAAGAAAGAATATGTGCAGAAGGCGCCTCTCACCACCCGTGTTGCAGCCAATGTGGCGCTGGAAGACAACCTGGCCGTCCGCTGCCTGCCCCGCTTTATCAAGCGCCCCTGCATAAACATAGTAAACAAGCTCAAAGGCGACCGTTACGCCTCCCAGACCCTCTCCAACCTTGGTGACGTGCGTCTGCCGGCATCGGTTGCAGCCCACGTCCGCGACGTCGACTTCATCCTCGGCCGCGCTATGGGCAAGTCGGGGGCCTGCGCCTGTGCCAGCTTCGGCGGCCACCTGAACCTCAATTTTACACGTCGCATCAAGGAGAACGATTTCGAGCGCAATTTCCTAACCCAGCTGGGGCAGATTGGAATAAACGCCCGGGTACTGTTCGACACAGTGGCAGAAAAGAACAACCGGTACGAGGCCATCCGCATCCCAATGCGCCCGGTGCGCATAGGCCGGCTTGGCGCTCCCCTCTTCATTTGATAATCAACATCTAACTTATTTATAACAACGATGATTAACTACATTGACCAACTTACACAGACAATTAGAAACGATTGGGACAATAAGGCGCTCTGTGATTGGCACGGCGAGGAATTCACGTTCCGCGAGGTAGCCACCAACATCGCCCGCCTGCACATCCTTCTGGAAAAAGCCGGCATAAAGAAAGGACAAAAGATAACAATATATGCCCCCAATTCTGCCCGCTGGGCAACCACTTTCCTGGCTATAAACACATCCGGGGCGGTGGTCGTGCCGCTGCTGGCCGATTTCACCCCGGATGCCGTCTGCAAACTGGTAGACCATTCCGAAAGTGTGATGCTGTTCGCCGACAAGGACTCCTGGAATAAGCTCGATGCAGCCAAGATGCCCGCCCTGCGCTATGTCGTAAACATAAGCGACTGGACTATGCTTTGGAGCGCAGACGAAAAAGAAACCGGCATTTTCGACGACCTGGACGCTACCTTCGCCGCCAAATACCCAAAGGGCTTCGGCAAGGACGACGTCAATTACAAGATAGATGATATGAAGTCTCTGGCGGTAATAAACTACACCTCCGGCACCACCAGCGCCCCCAAGGGGGTTATGCTCCGCTACGAGTGTTTCTCAGCATCCATCGACTTCGCTATCCGCCATATTCCCGCATCCAACAAAGACAATATCGTGTCTATGCTCCCTATGGGCCATATTTACGGTATGGTGTTCGAGTTTATGTACCCGCTGTGCTTTGGCGTGACGGTTTATTATCTGGGCAAGACTCCCGCCGCTTCCACCCTGCTCAAGGCCGTGGCCGACGTGAAGCCTTACCTCATAATCACCGTGCCGCTGGTTATGGAGAAGGTTTACAACTCTTCCATCAAGCCCAAACTGAGCAAGCTCAAGGTGCTCACCGCCATCCCGGGCATCAACAATCTTATCTACAAGACCGTCACCAAGAAACTAATCGCAGCCTTCGGCGGCAACGTGCAGCAGTTCATTATGGGCGGCGCCGCCCTCAATCCCGATGTAGAGCGGGCGTTCCGCAAGATGCGGCTCCCCTACACCGTCGGTTACGGTATGACCGAGGCCGCTCCGCTGCTGGCCTACGCCGAGCCGTGGAACTTTGTCCCGGGCTCCTGCGGCCGCAAGGTTGACAGCGCCGAAGTCCGCATAGACTCCGAAGATCCCGAGCACATTGCCGGTGAAATCCAGGCAAAGGGCACCAATATCTGCAGCGGTTATTTCAACAATCCCGAGGCCTCCGAAAACCTCTTTACCGAGGACGGTTTCCTGCGCACCGGCGACCTGGGCGTTATGGACGCCAAGGGCAACATCACCATCAAAGGGCGCTGCAAGACAATGATTCTTTCTGCCAACGGACAGAACATCTATCCGGAAGAGATTGAGGCGGCCATCAACTCGATGGATTTTGTTTCCGAGTCGCTGGTTGTGGACCGCGCCTCCAAGTTGGTTGCAATTGTCCGCTTTGACCAGGACCAGATAAAGGCCAAAGGCCTCACCGCACTCGATGTGACCGACCTTCCGGAAAAAATCCGTGTCAAGATTAACCGCAGTCTGCCCGCCTACAGCCAGATTGCAAAAGTCGAAGAAAAACGAGACACATTTGACAAAACACCAAAAGGCAGCATCAAGCGCTTTTTGTATTGCTAGTTCTTTAAATAGTTATTTGCGTTAACATCCGCCCCAAGGCTTGTCGAGGGGCGGATTTTTTATTATATTTGTCCTACCAATAATTAATTTATAACTATGAAACGCTTATTACCTATCTTGTTGTTGACTGTAGTGCTGGCATCCAGCTGCTCTACCACTTTCCGTACAATGCGCGAGCCTAACGTTCTTTTTGAACTCACCGGTCGCGATTACGTTCTCTCCGATGAAGCCGTAACCGGCGAAGCAACTGTTCTTTATGTGTTCGGTATCGACTGGAAACGTATTTTTGGCCATACCGACCGCGCTGAATTCGATGCTCCCGTTGTTGGTTTGGAGAACATTGTAAAGGGTGCTGAGCAGTATGCAATCTACGACCTTATGGAGAAGAACCCCGGGTACGACTTTGTTATGTATCCCCAGGTTACCAAGAGCTACAAGCAGTTCCCTCTCATTTACAGGAGAGTTAATGTAACTGTAAAAGCTCGTATGGGCAAGCTTGTAAACCAGAAGGAATGCTGCAAGAAATAGTCAACCCCTGGACTGGATTGGAGGGCTACAACTGTTTCGGTTGCAGCCCTTCTAATTCTATGGGGCTCCGTATGAGTTTTGCCGAAGACGGCGACTACATTGTGAGCACCTGGCAGCCAGGCAGCACCTTCCAGGGCTGGATAAACACGCTGCACGGCGGCATCCAGGCCACTTTGATAGACGAGGCTGCCGGATGGGTGGTTTTCCGCAAGCTGCGCACCAGCGGCTATACCAGCAAGATGGACATCCGCTATATCAAGCCAGTCAGCACCGCGGAGGGGCCGGTCACGCTCAAGGCCCGGCTCATCAATCAGAAGTTGATGATGGCCTTCATCGAGGTCAAGCTCTTTGATTGTCACGAAGATCTTTGCGCCGATGCCACCTGCGTCTACAGGGTGTACCCGCGGGATGTGGCGGAACGGGAATTCCACTTCATCGACTCTGAGTAGCGAACCGCTTCCGGTTCGCTTTTTTTTGCTATATTTGTAGAAAACCAACTTTGAATATGATACCTACACCCCACAACGAGGCCCAGAAAGACCAGATTGCAAAAACCGTTATAATGCCCGGCGACCCCCGCCGCAGCAAAATGATTGCCGAAACTTTCCTCGAAAACCCCGTGCTCGTGAACAATGTACGCGGAGTCCAGGGATACACCGGCACGTATAAAGGCAAACAGTTCACAATTATGGCCAGCGGTATGGGCCAGCCATCCATAGGTCTTTACACATACGAGTTGTTCAATTTCTACGATGTCGACAGCATAATCCGCGTGGGCAGCATCGGCGCCGTTAGCGACCGCACCCCCCTGCGCAGCATAATTATTGGCCGCCGCGCATTTTCCGAGACCAACTACCTGATGTTCTACCGCAACAACGGCAACCAGTTCGGCTATGCAAATGCAGACGAAACTCTCTGCGCAAAGGCTGCAGCCACCGCAGAGCGGCTGGGGCTCGAATATAACGTCGGGGATATTTTCAGCAGCGACACATATTACAGCGACAACGACGACATTGCCACCTGCCTCGAAAACAATCTGCTTGGCGTGGAGATGGAGGGTGTCGCCCTTTACCTGAACGCCCAGCGCGCCGGCAAGAAGGCTCTTGTTATCTGCACCGTATCAAATAACATCCCCACCGGGATAGAGCTTCCCAGTGAGGATCGTCAAAACGGTTTCAAGGATATGGCCCGTCTCGCTCTTGAGATGAGCCTCTAATCCTCTTATTTTGTGCCGAATATGCGGTCGCCTGCGTCTCCCAGGCCAGGGACTATATATCCGTTTTCGTTCAAGTGGGAGTCCATTCCGGCGCAGAAGATGTCTACGTCGGGGTGAGCTTTCTTGAGTGCCTCCAGACCTTCCGGCGCGCATATGATGCACAGGAATTTGATGGTGCGGGGGTTGCGCTTCTTAATAAGGTCGATGGCGGCAATTGCACTTCCACCGGTGGCGAGCATAGGGTCCAGGACAAACACGTCGCGGCTGGCGATGTCGTGCGGCAGCTTGCAGTAGTATTCCACCGGCTCCAGAGTTTCTTCGTTACGATAGAGGCCTATGTGGCCCACCTTGGCGGCGGGGACGAGTGCCAGCGCTCCGTCCACCATACCAAGACCGGCGCGAAGCACGGGCACGAAGGCAAGCGTCTTGCCTGAGATGCATTTGCAGTGTGCAGTTGCGATTGGGGTCTCGACATCGATGTCTTCCAGAGGGAGGTAGCGGGTGGCTTCGTACATCATAAGCGTAGCTATTTCGCTAACGAGCTCCCGGAAGCCCTTGGTGCCTGTAGACTTGTCTCGAAGAATGGAAAGTTTGTGCTGAATCAGCGGATGATCAAAGATAATAACTCTTCTATCCATTGCATTTGAAGATTGGTTAGACGAATTTAGCCATTCCGCCGTGAAAATGCAAACGATTATTTTAGAATCGTATCCAGATCTGCTTTGAATTGTTCGCAGCCAACGAAATGATAGGTGCGGATACCCACGCGCTCGGCGCCCTCCAGGTTTGTGATGCTGTCGTCTACGAAAATGCACTCTTCGGCTTTCAGGTTGTAGCGGTCCAGCAGCAGGTGGTATATTTTAGCATCGGGTTTGATGCAATTTTCGTGTCCGGAAACGACCATTCCTTCCAGAA
The DNA here is from genome assembly GCA_017616475.1 of Bacteroidales bacterium. Classification (GTDB taxonomy): domain Bacteria; phylum Bacteroidota; class Bacteroidia; order Bacteroidales; family UBA932; genus Equibacterium. Next base: position 2,116 of record JAFZYD010000006.1, on the reverse strand, counting down.
GTTTGAATACCGGGAAATTGGGGCCCACGTACTTGTCGAAGGTAGCTGCCGCCCAGTTGGAGAGGCCGTAGAGATGATATCCTTTGTTCTTGAGGTCCTGCACCACCTCGTACATTCCGTCTATTGCACCATGGAACATCCTTATCCATTCGCCAAAGAACATCCGGATAGGCTTTTCCCACTCGGGGTGCAGCGCCACGAGTTCGGCAGTGCCCTGCTCCAGCGGCTTGCCGCCGTCCATCTGCACATTCCACTCCGTGGTGCAGATATTATCCAGGAACCACTGCGACATCTCCAGCTCCGATACGCCCTTGCGGCCGGTGTTGCGTTCGAACAGCTCGCGCGCCTCGTCCGTTTTGAAATACTCGTCGTACAGATAGTGCCGGTCCCAATCCACCAGCACCGCCCCAAAATCAAAAACTATATTCTTTATCATAACGTTTATCGTCAGAATCTTTTGCCGATACAAAGTTGGATGGATTCGGCGGCCATAAATTTATGCGCTTTCAGCACTATTCCTGCGTAGGTGTCACCTAGTTCAGGGAAGTGGTATTTGATGTTTACCATCTGGTAGAGTTTCTTTTTGCGACCCAGGCCGTCGTTGTCATAGAGGTAGCGGCCCAGCCCGGCGGTGACGCTGAGATTGCGGTAGCACATTTCGTGGACTATCGAGATACCTACTGCTACCGGTTCGAATTCTTCTTTAGTTGCCTCTGGGTTATCAATCAGGCGGTACATATACAAATACTTCGATATCTCGTCGCAGAACGGGGTCACGAACAGGTCGAGACCGATACCGGTGGCGTGGGTACGACAGTATTTATATAGCACATCTGCATCAAATGAATACTTGGGAAAGTACATATTATCTCCGCCAAGGCCGCTCTTTTCGCGATAGTCAAAGTAATCTTCGTTGCTCATTACGCCGGCCGATGCCTGCACGTCAAATTGGAACTTAGGCTTGAAGCCGTCGTCTTTCACAGCGGGTACGGGTTTGGCTATTTCGGCCTTGTCTCTCATACCCAGGCTGAGGGTCAGCTCATAGGCATTGTATCCTCTGTTGGGAAAATTTACCGCGCCGTTGGATGTATGGTTAAAGTAAAACCCGATGCCTGCATAATAGCGTTTAGTGAACTGATACTGAGTCTGTATCCCGAACTTGATTCGGGAATTGATCATCGTGGAAATGAGCAGGTTCTTGGGGTTTGTTACGGGATCATAGCGCTTGCTGAAGCAATTGGCAAGGCCGAAACCTGCAAAATAGCCAAGGCGGAAACGGTCCGTCTGGACAAAGGCCCTGTCGAAGTATCCGTAAAGGCAGTAGAGGTTGCCCAAACCGGGGCCGTCAATAGCAACGGCATCGGCAAGCCCGTCTATTTGAAAGGCAAGGCCATATTCAGGATGATTGCAGATGACTGCGTATGGAGAATCGCTGTAGTCCCGCCAGCCGACATTAACACCGAAAGTAGGAATTACAGGCGCAACCCCCTCCCCAAATATTGCGTGATAGTATCTTTGGTCGTATAGCAGTTTGGCGGCCCCCGCCTTGAATGATATATTTTGTGCAGCGGAATTACCAGTTGCAACCGCCATCAACACAAAAACCAGCAGAACTTGTTTGAATCTCATTATCGCGAACACTTACATTTCCATAATAAAATGCGCAAAGATACTGAATCTAACAACAAAACCAACACCCGAATCCAACCACATCCGGCTTCGCTTAAGCTCCGGCGCCGCTTCAAAGTATTTCCCATTTGCCTGCCACAAGATGATTCCCTATGGGTTAACAGTCATCTTGTGGCATCGATAAGCCCGTATTCCTGAAAAAAGTTGACACAAGATGAGTGTAATGGCCCCCAGAGTCATCTTGTGGCATTCAGCATCCTGAAGAATTAGCAGTCGCCCGGCAGGGCGCATTGAACTACTCTGACTCCACAGCCCCGCTTCGCTCCGGCGGCAGCTTGCTTCCTGCGGAGCTTCTCTCGCTTCGCTCGCTACGTCCCTCCCCATATCATACTGGGGCGCTGCCCCAAACCCCACCGCTCCGCGCTTGCTATCTGCACCAACTACCCTGCTCGCGCTTCGCTATCGGCTGATGCCGATTATTATGCTT
>JAFZYD010000022.1 GCA_017616475.1 Bacteroidales bacterium | reverse complement strand
GAACGGCGGCGGCCGCGAGAAAGTCGGCAACAACAACGGCAACAACAACGGCAACAACAACGGCGGCGGCCGCGGCAACTATAACCGGAGGAGAAGATAATGAGAGTCCGCGCAATACTGCTGGCTGCACTCTGCGCACTGGCGGCAGCCTCCTGCGACAACCCGTACGAGAAGTTCTCGCTGGAGCAGGAAGTCACCCCGGAGGCGCTGCAGATGGGCTACAGCTTTGACCTGCCAATGGACACCTGCTTCACCTACAACACCGCGGTGGTGTGCCGCTTGGATACCGATGCCGCAATAAAAGAGACGGTGGACCTGACTTTCGATGTGATTTCCCCCACCCACGAATCGTTCAAGGAGAGAATATCCTTCCCGGTGATTACCAACGTGCGGCAGAAGAACGCGCTCGGAGGCGACGCCAACATCATCTTCAAGAAGCGTGGCAGCAACCTGGACAACCAGTGGGGCTGGCGGCGCGGCATTACCTGCGACAGCATCCCCGGGCGCTGGCTGGTGCGCATCTCCGTGGACAACCCTGTCGACCGGGAACGCATCCGGGCCATCGGTTTCACCTATAAAGGCTACAGGAAATGAGTAAGAACAAGCTCTTCAAGTTTGCCCAGAACGAGACTTTCAAGTGTCTGATCCAGCCCCCCACGGAGGTTATGCTCTCCGGTGAACATCCGCTCAAGGGGCACTGGAACAGCGAAGTGTTCCACAACAGCAACCCTATTGTGCTGGAGCTGGGCTGCGGCAAGGGAGAGTACACCATAGCGCTTTCGCAGCGCAATCCGGACGTGAACTATATAGGGGTGGATATAAAGGGGGCCCGCCTATGGAAAGGGGCTAAGTTCGCAACCGAAAATGCCCTGCCCAACGTGGCCTTCCTGCGCACCCGCATCGACTTTATAAAGTCCATCTTCGCCCCGGGCGAGGTGTCCGAGATCTGGATAACCTTCGCCGACCCGCAGCCCAAGAGCGCCAACCGCCGGCTCACATCGCCGGTATTCCTGGACCGCTATCGCGCATTCCTTAAACCCGGCGGCATCGTCAATCTCAAGACCGACAGTCAATTGCTGCACGAATACACGCTTGAGGTTGCCCGCGAGCAGGGTCTGGAGATAATAGAGGCCAACAACGATATCTACGGCAGCGGCCGCGTCACGGAAGATGACATCCTCAACGTCAAGACCTATTACGAGCAGAAATTCCTCGCCGAAGGCCTCCCTATAACCTACGCCGCCTTCCGCCTCAAATGATAGCCATAGACGATATTCTGGTATCCGATGAGATTCTCACCGAATGCTTCTCGTGCAACTACGAGGAGTGCAAGGGGGCCTGCTGCGTGGTGGGAGAGGCGGGAGCACCCCTGGGTGAAGGAGAAGCGGAACTGCTGGAGCGCGACTGGGAGCAATACAGCCCAGTGATGACTCCGGAAGGGCGCGACGCCGTGGCCGCAAAGGGCTTCTCTGAGATAGACCGCGACGGCGACACGGTGACTCCGCTTATGGACCCGCCGGCCGCTGTGCGCGCCGCCACCGGCAACCGCGAAATGCAGGATGCGGCCAACTGCCCCTGCGCCTACGCCTTCTTTGAGAACGAGGCGTGCCTGTGTGCGGTGGAACGGGCACAGATATTAAAGTGCGGTGGGTGCCTCAAGGCCGGGGCTTCGGCCCCGGGCGGGGAGGGCGATGCCGCAGGCGCCTGCCCGGCCCCCGCCGGCGACACCTTTACAAAACCCATTTCGTGCCGGCTGTACCCTATCCGCGAGGTGACCTTCTCCGACGGCAGCAAAGCGCTTAACCTGCACCGCTGGAGCTTGTGCAGCGGCGCCTTCGAAAAAGGTCGCAAGGAGGGGATAAAAGTATACCAGTTCCTTAAAGAACCCATCATAGCAGCCTACGGGGCAGATTTCTACGCCCAGCTGACCGCCGCCGACAGCATCCTCCAGGAACTGTCAGGCAATTAAGCCTCTTCTGTTTCGGCCGGTTCCTCCAGGGGCTCTTCCACCACAGCCGCATTCAAAATGCTCAGGGCGCGGTCGTAGTCGTCGTCGGCCACAACCAGTTGTATGGCATAGTTGCTGCCGGCAAAGATGCTGGCGTACAGCAGGTTTTCGTTGAGCACCTCGCAGGGGACACCCTCGGCCTCCAGAAGCGATTTGTCTATATGAGCCGCCATAGGCTCGGCATATTCTCTAACGGTTTTCATAGCGGTTATTCGCCATCCTGGGGGTGGCTCATTCTATAGTTGTAATAAATGTTGCTCACAATGCGGAAAGTGTCGCGCGAAGGGCCGTCGACCTTCACCAGGCCGGGGTTGTCCGCTTGCGGAATGAAGGTTATGGCATCTTCCCACATACGGGTCAGGCGGAAGAGGGGGCGCTGGTGGCGGAACACCATCTTGCCGTCTTCTTCGCTCACCAACTTATAGTCGCCGCTCTCCATTGTCTGGACAACGGTGTCGCGGTAGTCGGCCCACTCGCCGTCCAGCGTGAGGCGCGCCTTGCGGTAGCCCACGGCGGGATATACGGCCGCGAAGAACAAGAATATCAGGCAGATAGGCAGCAGCGAGCCCTCCTTGAACAGCGACGGGATGTCGGTGAACGACTGGTGGGAGAACAGCACCACTATTGCCAGGCAGATGAAAAATATAATTACAAAGTAGATTAAATACTTTATTGCACGGACTGCGTACTTCATAAAGATGCGTTTTAGTGGTTTGATTATTGCAAATTTAACTATTTTTGTAACAATAATTTGAAAGATTCGCTATGGAAACTGCGGAAAAATTGCGCAAAATAATAATCGCGCTGGGTATGCTGGCGGTGATACTGCTGGGCGTGCTCATTGCTATCTGGGTCAAGAACAACAAGATTGTGAACCAACTCAAAATTGAGAAGGCCGACCTCACCGAGCAGATGATTGCCCTGCGCACCGACTACGATTCGCTGCAGGTCAGCAGCACCTTGCTCACCGACTCTCTGGCCGTGGAGCGGGAGAAGGTAGACCAGATGATTGAGCGCCTCAAGAAAACCGAAGCTACCAACCGCGCCCAAATAAAGAAGTACGAGAATGAACTGGGCACTATGCGTTCCATAATGAAGCACTACATTGTGCAGATAGACTCCCTCAACAACTTGAACAATTCGCTGCGGCAGGAGACTGCGAACGCCAAAAAAGAGGCGGAGACCAGCCGCAAGAAATATGACGAACTGCGCAACACCACCGACAACCTGGAGAAACAGGTTACCAAGGGGAGCGTGCTCAAGGCGCGCGGCATAACCCTGGTGGGCATAAACGGCAGCGGCTCCGAGACCGACCGCAGCAGCCGCGTGGTCAAGCTGCGCACCGACCTCAGCCTGGTGGAGAACGCCCTGGCCAAGACGGGCTACCGCCGCATCTACATCCGCGTGAAGGGCCCCGACGGCATCCTTATGACCGGCTCCGACCAGAAGATGTTTACCAGCGGCGGCGAGCAGATGGTTTGCAGCGCCTCACGCGAGGTGGACTATCAGGGCAGCGAGGTGGATATGAGCATCTACTTCTCCGGCGACGGCACCTTTACCAAAGGCACCTACAGCGTAGATGTCTACGGTGCCGACGGCAAGCTGGGCAGCGCCGACCTTATCCTGCGTTAATTTTGGCAGGGATATATATCCATATCCCTTTTTGCGCCTCCTTCTGCACATATTGCGGGTTCTACTCCGAGATATGTGCCGCGGGCGCTTTGCACGGCCGATATGTGGCTGCGCTTGAGCGCGAAATAAAGCTGCGCAGGCACTACCTTGACGGCTGCGGCCCGGTGCGCACCATCTATTTTGGCGGCGGCACTCCGTCGCTGCTGCGCCCTGAGGAATTCATCCGCATATACGACGCCCTCGCTGCCGCTTTTGACTTGAGCGGGGTGGAAGAATTCACCGTTGAGGTAAATCCGGAGGACATAGCGGGCGAAGGGGGGCTGACGGAGGCGTACCGCCGCTGTGGCGTAAACAGGATAAGTATGGGGGTGCAATCGTTCTGCGACGCCCACCTGAAATGGATGAACCGCCGGCACACGGCCGCCACCGCGCTGCGGGCTTTCGAAAAGCTGCGCGCCGCCGGCTTCGACAATATCTCCATAGACCTTATTTTCGGCTTCGCCGGCCTCACCGACAGCGATTGGCGCGCCACCCTGCGGCAGGCGGTGGCGCTCGCTCCTGAGCATATATCTGCCTACCAGATGAGCATAGACCCCGAAAGCGCGCTGGCAGAACGGTTGGCGGCAGGGCGTTACAGCGAACTCTCCGACGAAACCTGCGCGGCGCAATATGCCCTCCTGCAGGACACGCTGGAGGCGGCCGGCTATGAGCAGTACGAAATATCCAACTTCTGCCTTCCCGGACGTCACAGCCGCCACAATTCCGCCTACTGGGACCGCACCGCCTATCTGGGCCTGGGGCCGGCGGCACACTCGTTTGACGGCAGCGCCCGCCGCAGCTGGAATCCCTCCGACACGGCGGAATATTGCGCCGCGCTGGAGGTTGGCAGGAAGCCCGAAGAAGGCAGTGAAAACCTCTCCGAGGCCGATATTTACAACGAGCGGATAATGCTGGGGCTGCGCACCGCCCGCGGTGTACCCAAGGCACTTATCGATCCCGACAAAGCCCGGCACAGCCTCGCCGCAGGCATACTAAAAGAAACGGAGGACGCTTACCGCATCCCCCGTGACAAATTCTTTATCTGCGACTCGATAATCGAGGAGTTTCTACTTACATAATGCCGTTGGCTTTCATGTATGCTACAATTGCAGTGACTGCGAAGCCGCCCATAAGCAGGGTGGCGTAGATGATGCCAATCACTTTTGTGCGCTTAAGCCATTTCTGACCGCTCCAGCCGATGGTCTGGAATGCGCTCCAGAAACCGTGGGAGAGGTGCATCCAGAGGGCGAAGAACCACACCAGATAAATAATCAGCATCCAGATGTTGCCAAAGGTCTGCGACAGCAGCGCGTTGGGGTCGGCGACTTCGCCGCCGGTGAGGTCTGCAAGCTGCATCTTGCTCCAGAAGTGGGACAGGTGGATGCAGAGGCCGCAGAGCACTATGATGCCCAGCCAAATCATATTCTTTGCCGACCAGGAATCGGTGGCAGCCTTGTTGGAAACCTCGTATCTCTTGACGCCGCCGCGGGCCTTGAGGTTGCCTACCTCAAGAATGATGGCATAAAGGATGTGGAAAACGAAGCCGGCGGCAAGAATCGGCACCATTATGGTCACTATGGGCAGCGCCATAAAATCGCACACTGCCTGGAAGGTCTCGGCGCTGAACACGCTGGTGAAGTTGAGCACCATATGCAGTGTTACAAAGAGAATCATAAACAGACCGGTGACGCTCATAATGAGCTTTTTGCCGATAGAAGAAGTGAAGAGTTTTGCCATAATATGATTTGAAATAATTTTTTGTTTTTCTTTAAACAGAACGCAAAGTTAACCCTAAAGTTGTAAATAACATAATCTTTGAATACTTTTGTTAGGATAAAATAGTGGTTTTTGCATTATGAAATACAATAGAATACTTCTCAAACTCAGCGGCGAGGCGCTTGCAGGCGCATCCGGCAAAGGTATCGAAGGCGAAGTGCTGGCGGTGTATGCCCGTCAGATTGCCAAGGTGGTAAAAGCTGGCACACAGGTTGCTATCGTGGTGGGCGGCGGCAATATTTTCCGCGGCCTGGGCGGTGTGGCGGCCGGTTTCGAGCGGGTGAAGGGAGACCAGATGGGTATGCTGGCAACCGTCATCAACTCGATTGGCCTGTCGCTCTACATCAAGGCGGCCGGAGTTCCTGCAGAGGTCTTCTCCAGCACCAAGATGGAGCCTGTGGCGCGGTATTATGTGCGCGACGAGGCGGTGAAGTTTATGGAGGCGGGCGGCGTGGCCATCATAGGCGGCGGAACCGGCAACCCCTTCTTCTCTACCGACAGTGCAGCGGCTCTGCGTGCGTGCGAGATTGGCGCCGACGCCCTTTTCAAAGGGACTAAAGTGGACGGAGTGTACGACAGCGACCCGGTTAAGAACCCCGCTGCCAAAAAATATAAAACGCTGACCTTTGACAAGGCCCTTGCGGACAACTTGAAGGTGATGGACGCCACGGCGTTCACCCTGTGCCGCGAGAACAACGTGCCCATTGTGGTGTTCGATATGAATGCAGAGGGCACTCTGGAAAAGATTGTTGCAGGCGGGGACCTGGGTACGGTGGTAAGCAACGAATAATTCAAAAAAGACAGATATGATAGAAAAAGCTAACGAAGTGCTCGAGTTTGCCGAGCTTAAAATGGAAGATGCAGTGACTCACCTGCAGGAGGAGCTCAAGACCTACAGGGCCGGCAAGGCGAATCCGGAGGTTTTTGCATCTGTAATCGTGAACTATTACGGCGCGGCCACCCCGCTGCCGCAGATGTCCAATATCACCACTCCCGACGCCAAGACGATGCTCATCCAGCCTTGGGACAAGAGTATGATACACGCCATCGAGAAGGCCATTATGGACGCCAACCTGGGCTTCACACCCCAGAATAACGGCGAAATTATCCGCATCAACGTGCCGGCTCTCACCGAGGAGCGCCGCCGCGAACTGGTTAAGAAGGCAAAGGGCGAGGGCGAGAATGCCAAGGTTGCCATCCGCAACGCCCGCCGCGAGGCTATGGATTCTCTCAAGAAACTCCAGAAAGAAGGTCTGCCGGAAGACGTAGAGAAAGACGACGAAGACCGGGTTCAGAAGTTCACCGACAAGTTTGTAAAGAAGGTGGACGAAGTTCTGGACGCCAAGGAGAAGGAGATTATGACCGTATAGGGTCTACCCATTCGATTTCTATTCCGCGCCGCTCCATCCCCCTGAACCAGGTCATCTGGCGCTTTGCGAACTGGCGGATGGCGGTCAGCAGCCCGGTGAACATTTCGTCGTAAGAAAGTTCGCCGGTCAAATAACGGGTAACGAATTTATATTCCAGCCCGTAGTATATAAGGTCTTCGGGAGCTATTCCGCGCTCCAGGAGACCTTTTATTTCGTCTATCATTCCGCTCTCCAGGCGGCTGCGCAGACGGCGCTCGATGCGTTCCCGCCGCTCTTCGCGGGAAACGTTTATCCCTATAAACTTGGTGTTTTTGGGCAGGAAGGCGCTTCGCTGCACCGGGTGCTCCTGCTCCCAGATGGCTATCTCCAGGGCCCGGATGAGCCGCTTGCGGGTGTCGTAGTCGGTGTGGTTGTGCAGTTTTTTGAGGCTCGCCAGGCGCGCTATCAGGGTTTCGTCGTCATATTTTTCCAACTCGGCCCGCAGCTGGGGGTCCGAGGGGACGTCGGGCAGCGAATATCCGCAGCAGGCCGCCTCTATGTAAAGCCCGCTGCCGCCGCACATTACGGCCCGCACTCCGCGCTCCGTCATCTCCTTGTAAACCTTTTCGAAGTCGCGCTGGTACTGGAAGATGTCGTATTTGACGCCGGCGTCCACAATGTCTATGAGGTGGTAGGGGACGTCGCCGTACTCCTCCAGGTCCTTGCCGGTGCCGATGTCCATACCGCGGTACACCTGCCGGGAGTCGGCGGAGATTATTTCCGCCCCCATCCGCCTGGCCAGATCCACCGCATAGCGGGTCTTGCCGCTCGCGGTCGGCCCCAGCACGCACACCATATCGTATTCTTCGTACATAGAGCAAAGGTACGTTTTTTGTGCTATATTTGCGTCAATAACAATAATTGGAGCCTTTATGAAAAAGATATATCAGCTTTTGACAGTGGTGGCGCTCTCCGTGGCGGCGCTTTGCTCGTGCGTGCCGGAGGATGTGGAAATAACCCTTCTGACGGACCCCGGGACGATGGTTTACAGCAACGAAAGGCAAACCGCGTCGTTCAAGATTTCGTGCGACCACTCCTGGAAGGCCTCCGGCAATTTGGACTGGCTCACGGTAGAGACCGAAAAAGGGAGTTCCGGCGACTATCAGGATGTTAAATTTTCGCTTCTCGAGAATTCCGGCTACGAATATCGCGAAGGCGATATAACAATTAAGTCGGGCAAATCGGAGTTGGTGGTGCATATAACGCAGGAGCCGCAGATAAAGTACTTTTTGAACGAGAATTTTGATACGGAAAGTTTGATTCTTGAGGGAGATATCCCTTACGGATGGTTTAATATAGACACAGATGGCGACGGCTGGGTCTGGAGATGCCTCCGCAACACAGATAAGAATTACACTTGTGTCTATTCCAGTTCATACGACAGCTATACGTACAGGGTTCTTACACCCGACAATTGGTTGGTGTCAAGAGCGTTTACCCTGCCCGGAACCGGCTTTAACCTCAGTTGGGACGTAATGGGCCTGGACCCGGAATTCCTGGGGGACAAATATGCTGTCTATGCAGTTCTGGGCGACACTATGCTCCCTATCGACAAACTATACGAAGGGGTGACCGACAGCGCGGAGGAGTTCAAAACCCATACTGTCAATTTGGACAAGTATTCAGAAATCAACATCCGCATAGCTTTCCGCCATTACGACTGCACCGATCTGAGCAGCGTGATAATTACCAACGTGAAGGTCACAAACAAACGGTAATGCCCAAAGCCCGCAGCAAAATAGAAATAAAGAACCGCCGAGCCTCCTTCGACTATGAGTTCGTGGAGAGGTTCACGGCCGGCATTGTGCTGTGCGGCACGGAAATCAAGTCTATCAGGGCTGGAAAGGCCTCTCTTGTAGATAGTTACTGTTACTTTGCGGGCAACGAGCTCTATGTGCGCAATATGAACGTTGCGGAGTATTGGTGGGGGAGTTATAACCGCCACGAGCCGCGCCGCGACCGCAAGTTGCTGCTCACAAAGCGGGAGTTGCGCCGGCTGCAGCGCGCAACCCGGGAGAAGGGTATGACCATCGTCGCAGTCAAGCTGTTTATTTCGGAGGGTGGCTATGCCAAACTGGATATAGCCCTGGCGCGCGGCAAACACGAATTCGACAAGCGCGAGGCTATCAAAGAGAAGGATATGCGGCGCGAGCGGGAACGTTCTTAAAAGGGTGATATTTTTCCCGTTTTTTACTTCCCTTTCTCATAAATAATGCTTAATTTTGACTGATATTGCGGCGAAACATACCGAAATATCAGTTAAGTTGCTGTATATCAGTCAAATATTAATAAAAGCATTATGACAAGTAGAAGACAATTTCTCAAGGGCAGTGCGGCTCTGGCTGCATTTACCATTCTCCCGCGCCACGTGCTCGGAGGTAAAGGTTACATTGCCCCGAGCGACCAGTTGACAAAGGGTATAATAGGCTTCGGCGGCATCGGCCGCGGCCATCACTTCCATATGCCCGACCGTCTGGTTGCCGTTTGCGATGTAGACGAAACCCGTCTGCGCAGGGGCGAGAATATGGCCAAGGAGGCCGGTTTTGGCCAAGTGGCTTGCTACCATAACTTTATGGACCTCATCCACGACCCCAACGTGGACATCGTGCACGTCTGCACCCCGCCTCACTGGCACGCCATTATGTCTATCGAGGCTGCCAAGGCAGGCAAGGATGTTTGGTGTGAGAAGCCTATGACCCGCACCATTGGCGAGGGCAAGAGGGTAGTGGAGGCTATGAAGCGCTACAACACCATCTTCCGCCTTAACACCTGGTTCCGTTTTGAGGATACCTTCTACGGTCTCGGCACCGAGGTCGCTCCGCTCAAGAAGCTCGTTCAGAGCGGCTTGCTGGGCTGGCCCCTCACCGTGACGGTTTCCAAGCACACCGGTTTCGACTGGAAGTTCTTCTGGGTCGGCAAGGAGCATCTGGACCCCCAGCCCATCCCCGATTACTTTGATTATGATTTGTGGCTGGGTCCCGCCCCGTACAAGCCGTACAACGAGCACCGCTGCCACGACACCTTCCGCGGTTACTGGGACTACGACGCCGGCGGACTGGGCGATATGGGCCAGCACTATCTCGACCCTGTCCAGTACCTGCTGGGCAAGGACAACGAGAGCCCCATCAAGGTTGAGGTCGATGCACCCCAGCAGCACTACGACGCTGCCGGAACCTGGCGCGAGATTGTCTATACCTATGCCGACGGTTGCAAGATTGTCCTCTGGGGCGAAGATTTCGGCGACCCCAAGACCCCGTATATCCAGGGCCCGAACGGCAATGTATACAACAACTTTATCTGCGACATTCCGGGTTGGAAAGACAAACTCGCAGATTTCCCCGATCCTCTGCCGCAGGAGACCGATTTTTTGGAGTGCGTCCGCACCCGCAAGAAATTCGCCCTCAACGAGATAAACGGCCACCGCAGTTGCACCATAGTGAATATGGGCGCCGTGGCGCTGCAGCTGGGCCGCACCCTCTACTTTGACTCCGACAAGCAGGAATTCATAAACGACGACGCTGCAAACCGCCTGGTTTACCAGCCGATGCGCGCACCTTGGAAAATCTAATTAACGGGAGGAGTTCGATATGAAAAAGATATTCAAAAGTTTTCTGGTAATAATGCTGATGGCGTTCCTGTTCGCAGGCAACGCACAGGCACAGCCCACCCAGCGCAACGCCAAAACCGTGGTGGGCGATGCACTCGCAAAGCTCCCCGCAAAGGACCTCAATCTTTATAACGATTTGGCAACTGAGCTGCTCGCCACCGGCGACGAGGGTATGGACCTGCTCTACAATATGTTCGTAAAGCAGGACGACTCTATGGTTCCTGTGGAGCACGCCCTGCTGGCCATCGCTTCCAAAGCCACCGAGCTGGGCGGCGACAAGTTGGCCGACGTGGCAAACAAGTTCAAGAGCTTTGCCGACAAGAGCGAAGACGAAACCATAAAGCAGTTCTTCGTTCGCGAGCTTATGGTGCTCGGTGTGAACTACGACAACAAGAACGTCACCACCACATCGGAATATGACCCCGGCACAACCGCAGCTCCCACAATCAAGCAGCTGGTTAAAGCCATCAAGAAGGGGACCGACAATGTGTCTCTGTTCGATATGCTCAACCGTGTGAACGATGTTGCCGCCGCCAAGGATGCCATTGTAAAGGCTCTCCCCAAGGTAAAGAGCAACGAGACCAAGGCCGACCTGCTCTGGTGGCTGGGCGAACTCAAGGACAACAGCCTCATAGATGTTTTCAAGGGGTACCTCGGCTCCGGTGACAGCCGCCTCAAAGAAGAGGCCGCCTGGGCTCTGACCAAGACCGGCGATGCTTCGGTTCTCCCTATGCTCGCAAACCTGGTTAGCGGCAGCGACAGCGATGCCTCCCTGGCAGAGAAGTGCCTCAAGTGCTTCCCCGGCAAGGTCGCCGACGAGGTTGCTCCCTACTTTGACAAAGCTGGCGCCGCTGGCAAGCAGGCAATTTTGAACCTTATTGCACAGCGCTGCTCCAAGGGCAACAAGAATCTTGTCCAGGATGCGCTGTTCAACAATAACGCCGATGTCAGCAAGGCTGCTTTCGCCGCTCTGTCCAGCGTGGCCTCTCCGGCCGACACCCTGGCACTCTACTCCCTGCTGGAGAGTTGCAACGACGCAGATTGCGAGTCTGTGCAGAAGGCTATTCTTTCTGCAATGGAGGGCTTGAGCAATGCAGAAAAATATGAGTTGCTCAAAAACCGTCTCAGCATTGTAACTCCCGCCGCAGCACAGCGCTACTGGCCTATGGTAATCGAGGTTGCCAATATCCCTCAGACTCTGGATATTATGGCCAAGAACACCGCCGATGCCGATATGTCTACCAAGGCGCTGCACGCATACATAGTGAAGAGCATCAACGCCGGCGAGAACGGCGTGCAGAGGCTCCTCCGGTGGCGCGAGGCAATGAACTACACCGTTAACGACGCACAGCGCTGCACCCTGCTGGACCGCATTGGCGAGACCGGCGCATTCCAGGGCATTATGTACGCAGCCAAGTTCCTGGACAACAAGGCAACAGAGGTTAACGCAGCCAATGCAATCCGCCAGATTGCCACCAGCAACCCCAATTACTGGGGCCCCGCAATTGTGGATGTTATGAACCGCATCAAGAGCGTGGACACCGGCCGCGACTATCCTTACGATTTGCAGCGCATAGAGAATTATCTGGCTGCCGTTCCCGCGGACGACCCCGGCTACGTTTCTATGTTCAACGGCAAGGACCTCACCGGCTGGCAGGGTATGATCCCGACCAACGCCAACGGCGAGGGTGATCCTTTCCTCCGTGCCAAGCTCTCTGCAAAGAAGCTGGCTGCCGCCCAGGCCAAGGCCGACAAGGTGATGGCAGAGAACTGGGTTGTGGCAAACGGCAACATTGAGTTCGTGGGCCACGCATACGACAACCTCTGCACCAAGAAGAAATATAAAGACTTCGAGATGTATCTCGATTGGAAAATCTATCCCGGCCAGAGAGAGGGTGACGCAGGTATCTATCTGCGCAGCTGCCCTCAGGTCCAGATTTGGGACACCGCCCGCACTTGGGTGGGCGCCCAGGTGGGCAGCGGCGGTCTGTACAACAACCAGAAGACCGAGCGTATCCCTCTGGTGATTGCCGACAACGCAGTGGGCGAGTGGAACAGCTTCTATATCAAGATGCAGGGCGAGCGCGTTACCGTTTATTTGAACGGCAAGCTGGTAGTGGACAACATCGTGCTTGAAAACTACTGGAACCGCGATCTCCCCATCCCCGCAGAGGAATACATCGAGCTGCAGGCACACGGCAGCCGCATTGCATACCGCGACCTTTATATCCACGAACTGCCCAGCCAGGAGCCGACTCAGCTTACTGCCGAGGAGAAGGCCCAGGGCTTCGAGATGCTGTTCGACGGCACCAGCCTTCACAAGTGGCACGGCAACAAGGTGGATTACAATGTAAAGGACGGCGAAATTGCAGTTGAGAGCCGCAGCCGCGGCGGCAGCTGGATAGGCGACCTTTACACCAACGACGAATATGCCGATTTCATTTTCCGCTTCGAGTTCAAGCTCACTCCCGGCGCCAACAACGGCGTGGGCGTGCGCTCTCCGGGCGAGGGTGATTCCGCATACGTTGGTTACGAGGTGCAGATTCTGGACCACTACAACGACATTTACAAGGGCTGGCTGGCACCCTATCAGTACCACGGCTCGCTCTACGGCATAATCCCCGCAAAGAACCGCGACGCCCTTAAACCGGTGGGTGAGTGGAACAGCGAGGAGATTTATATGAAGGGCAACTACATCCGCGTGACCGTCAACGGCCAGGTTGTCACCGAGGGTGACATTGCAGAGGCCACCAAAAACGGCACCATAGACGGCAACGACCACCCGGGCCTGAAGCGCAAGAGCGGCTACATCGGCTTCCTGGGTCACGGCGACCGCCTGTGGATCCGCAACGTCCGCGTCAAGAGACTCTAATGAAACCAATTAACACAATAAATTCACGCTATGAGTAAAAACATGTCAAGAAGGTCATTCCTTCAAACAAGTGCGATGGCAGCAGGTGCGGCAATGGTTGCATCTCCGTTTTTCAGCACCAGCGCAACTGCAGCTGAACCCAAAAAGAAAGCTAAAAAGGTGGCAGCTACAGACAAGCTCAACATCGTTGGCGTAGGTATCGGCGGCCGCGGTGCAGCTGACATCAACGGTATGGCATCCCAGAACATCGTGGCTCTCTGCGACTGCGACTGGAACTATGCAGCAGGCGAAATGTCCCGTTTCCCCAATGCCAAGAAGTTCAAAGATTATCGCGAGATGTTCGACAAGATTGGCAACGAGTTCGACGCAGTTGTGGTAGGTACCGCAGACCACACTCACGCTTGTATTGCCGCTCAGGCTCTTGCAATGGGCAAACACGTTTATTGCGAGAAACCTTTGACTCACACTGTTTATGAGACCCGCCTGCTCACCAAGCTTGCAGCAGCCAACGGCGTTGCAACCCAGATGGGTAACCAGGGCGCATCTCTGAACTCCACCCGCCAGGTAATCGAAGCCATCCAGAGCGGCCTCATCGGTGAGGTTCGCAAGGTGGACGCTTTCACCGACCGCCCGATCTGGCCCCAGGGTCTGGAGACTCCCGCAGGCGTAGATCCCATCCCCGACACTTTGGATTGGGATATCTTTATCGGTCCTGCAAAGTATCGTCCGTTCAACTCCATCTATCACCCTTGGAACTGGCGCGGCTGGTGGGATTTCGGTACAGGCGCTCTCGGCGATATGGCCTGCCATATCCTGCAGCCCGTAGTGGACGCCCTCAAACTCGGCAGCCCCATCGCTTGCCAGGGCAGCTCCACCAACCTGATGATTGACTGCGCTCCCAACGCACAAATCGTTAAGTTCCGTTTCCCCGCACGCGACAATATGCCCAAGGTTGCAATGCCCGAGTGCGAGGTTACTTGGTATGACGGCGGCTTGAAGCCCGACTTCCCCGAAGGCTGGCCTTTGGGTAAGAATATGAACCAGAGCGGTGGCGCCGCCATCTTCTACGGCACCAAGGACGTGCTGGTTTGCGGTTGCTACGGTGTAAATCCCTGGCTGCTCTCCGGCAAGCCGATTCCCGCAGCTTCCACTACCCGCGAGGTAGAGAACCAGGATCACCATCTGGACTTCATCCGCGCTTGCAAGGAGTCCAAGGAGAACCGCGTACCTTGCAAATCTGACTTCCAGTTTGCAGGCCCTCTGAACGAGATGGTTGTAATGGGTGTTCTCGCAGTTCGTCTGCAGGGCCTCAACCGTGAGCTCGCCTGGGACGGCCAGAATATGAAGTTCACCAACATCGGCCCCACAGAGACCATCCAGTTCAAGGTTAAGGACGGCTTCAGCGTACACGACGGCCACCCGACCTTCGAGGACAAGTACACCGATCCTATCAACGCACAGGCTTTCGCAGCAGAGCTCATCAAGCACACCTATCGTGAGGGTTACTCGCTGCCCGATATGCCGTTATAATGACAAATAACCAAAATAAGATTATGAAGAAAATATTTGCATTGGCAGTTCTCTGCCTTATGGTGTTCACCCTTTCTTCCTGCAAGAACAAGAAGAAAGCAGCTGACGCACCCGCAGACGATGCAGTGGCTATCTTCGACGGCGAGACTTGGGAAGGCTGGCGCGGTTACAACACCGACCACGTGCCCGGTGCCTGGACCATCGAGGACGGTTGCATCAAGATCATCGGCAGCGGCCGCGGCGAGGCCGGCGCAGTTGACGGCGGTGACATTATCTACACCACCAAATTCAAAAACTTCGAGTTCACTTTCGAGTGGAAGGTTTCTGAGGGTGCGAACTCCGGCGTGTTCTTCCTGGCACAGGAAGTTCCCGGCATCTCCATCTACCAGACCTGCCCCGAATATCAGATTCTTGACAACGAGCGCCATCCCGATGCAAAACTCGGCAAGGACGGCAGCCGCCAGAGCGCTTCGCTGTACGACATT
>JAFZYD010000021.1 GCA_017616475.1 Bacteroidales bacterium | reverse complement strand
GCTGCCGCTGCTGCCGAGGCAGAAGCACCCGCAACCGAAGAGGCTGCTGAATAAGCTCCCTTTCCTATGCGGATTCTCAAATCGTATGGCACGGACGGCGGCGTGATTATAAGCGCCCCGGAGGTCGACATCGAGGAGAGAGACAAAGAACCGGTGTTCATCGATTTCGATGGACTGCCGGTTCCTTTTTTTATTGAAGAAACCGCCCCCCGCGGCGGCGCAAAATACTTTCTCAAGCTGGAGGATATCGACTCCATAGAGCAGGCGGAGGAACTGGTAGGCAAAGAAGTTTACTTTGAAGACAACGGCGAAGGCCTGGAAGATGAAATTATCGGCTACACCGTAATCGACCAAAACGGCAAGGCCGTGGGCACCGTCACCGCCTTCGAAGATATCCCCGGCAACCCCTGCGTAGAAATTGCCGGCGGCACCCTTCTCCCCTGCCCCGACGAATGCATCCTGGACATAGACGAGAAGAAGAGAACCATCAAACTGCAGATCGCAGAAGGCCTTCTCTAGGCCTTGTCTACCTTTGATTTATAGGAGGTGCGGGCGAGGCCGCGGGAGATGTTGTTGAGCCGTTTGGCAAGGATTTTCTTGCGGATGGGAGCGGCTTTGTCGGTGAACAGGACGCCGTCTAAATGGTCCAGTTCGTGCTGCACCATACGAGCCGCGAAGTTGTCGAAAACCTCTTCCCTTTCTTCCAGATTCTCATCGATATAACGCACCTTTATGACCTTGGGGCGGGTGATGTCTGCGTCCACATTGGGTATCGAAAGGCACCCTTCGGAATAGGACGAGGTCTCCTCGCTCTCTTCCACCACCACCGGGTTTATCATTTTGCGCACGAAGCCCTTGAGTTCGGGGTAGTTCTCTACCAGCTCGTTGCCGTCTACAATAAGCATCCGTTCGCTCACGCCAACCTGGGGCGCCGCCAGGCCGCAGCCGTCGGCATTGTGCATTGTTTCGTGCATATCGTTGAAAAAGGCCTGCACCTGTTCTTTGGAGACCTTGGTCAAATCGACGTCGGCTGCGTGGCCGCGAAGCACCTGCGAGCCGTAGAGATAAATGGGCAATATCATAACTTATTCTTTAATCGCGTCGGGACGGTCCAGATAGCTCTGAAGGATTATACTGGCGCTTATTTTGTCCACAGCCGCCTTTTCGCGGCGGGCCATTTTTTTCATACCGCCGTCTATCATAGCGCGGTGGGCCAGCACCGATGTAAAGCGCTCGTCCTCCAGAGTCACCGGGATGTCCGGGAATTTTTTGCGAAGCAGATTAAGAAAGGCATCCACGTCGCGCGCCGCCTCGCTGGGGGCGCCGTCCAGGTTCATAGGGTAGCCCACCACGAACCGCACAATGGTCTCATTCTGCGCATATTTTTGGAGATAATCTATTATATTTGCAGAATGGACGGTGTCCAGAGCGGACGCAAAAACCCCTGTCGGGTCGCTTACAGCCAACCCGGTGCGCTTGCGTCCGAAGTCGATGCCGATTATTCTGTTCATCGGCCGCAAAGTTAGTGTATTATGGCAAAAAATAGAAAAACATACGATTTTTCGGTGAGCGAGGCGGGCGGCGGGCGCCAGACCTATGCCTCCCGCGGCCCTGTGGGCAAGCTGGTGGCGCTGCTGGTTGCTGCGGCCGTGCTGCTTATGGTGCTCACCTACCTGCTGATAGATTTCACCCCGCTCAGGCAGACCATCAAGGGCTATCCTTCCCGCGAAACTCGCGAGACCGCACTCCAGAACCGGCTGCTGATAGACTCGCTGCAGAAGCAAATTTCGCTGTGGGCCTTCCAGGTGGGCAATATACAGCGCGTAATGAGCGGCCGTGAGCCCATTGACCTGGACAGCATCTCCACCCTGCAGGGCGGCACCGGCGAAAAGGAGGTCTACGCGGCTATGTACGCCCAGCAGGACTCCATACTACGCGGCATCGTGGAGCAGGAGTCGACCTTTGCGGTGGACCCCGGCAGCGGCAAGATAGAGCAGATTGAGGGGCTCAAGTTCTTCACCCCGGTCAAGGGTATGGTCACCGAAAGTTTCAACCAGGCCATCAACCACCCCTACATAGATGTTGCGGCAGACGAAAACACCCCCGTGTACAGCATTCTGGACGGCACCGTGGTGAGCGCGGGCTGGAACGACGACACCGGCTTTGTAATGATAATCCAGCACGGACACGACCTTATATCGGTGTACAAGCACAACGACCGCCTGCTTAAGCGTGCGGGAGACAAGGTAAAGGTGGGCACACCGATAGCCGAGGTGGGCAACACCGGCCGCCTGTCCACCGTGCCCCATCTCCATTTTGAACTCTGGTATGCCGGCGAGGCCATCGATCCGGCCAAATATATAAGCTTCTAATATGCGTCAGGACGGCAAGCGACACATAGCCATTCTCGGTTCCACCGGCTCCATAGGATGCCAGACGCTGGACGTTATTTCGCAGCACCCCGACCTGTTCGAAGTGGAGCTGCTCACTGCCAATTCCAACACTGCGCTGCTGGAGCAGCAGGCGCGCGAATTCGACCCCAATAACGTGGTTATTTGCGACGAGAGCCGCTACAGCGGCCTGCGCGACGCTCTCTCCGACACCGACATTAAGGTGTTCGCGGGGATGGACTCGGCCTGCGACATACTCTCCGGCGGCGATATCGACATAGTTATATCGGCGGTGGTCGGTTTTGCCGGCCTCAAGCCCACCATAGCCGCGCTCAAGGCAGGTCGCATAGTGGCGCTGGCCAACAAGGAGACGCTGGTTGCGGCGGGCGCAATTGTTATGGAGATGGCCGCGCAGTACGGCGGCGGCATTCTTCCGGTGGACAGCGAGCACTCCGCAATTTTCCAGTGCCTGCAGGGCAACCGCCGCAGCGATGTGGAAAAACTGCTGCTGACCTGCTCCGGAGGCCCGTTCCTGCACAAGACAAAGGCGGAGATGGAGAAGATGACGGCGGCTGAGGCGCTCCAGCACCCCCGCTGGAATATGGGGGCGAAGGTTACGATAGACTCCGCCAGCCTTATGAACAAGGGGCTGGAGATGATAGAGGCGCGGTGGCTGTTCGATATGCCGGCAGAACGCATCGAGGTTGTGATTCACCCCGAATCTATAATCCATTCCGCAGTACAATATCAGGACGGTGCGGTTATCGCGCAGCTGAGCGTGCCCGATATGCGAATACCCATCCAGTATGCCCTCGGATGCCCCTCCCGGCTGCAGCTGAACACACAGCGCATCAGCTTTGCCAAACTCGGGCAGCTGACGTTCGAGGCCCCGGACACCGACCGTTTCCCCTGCCTGGCGATTGCCCGCCGGGCGCTGGACCGTGGAGGCAACGCCGCCTGCGCAATGAACGCCGCCAACGAAGTGGCTGTGGCTGCATTTTTGCAAGGGAAAATAACGTTTGCTGCCATTCCGGAGATTATAACAGGCACAATGTTCCGCACCCCGTTTATTGCCAGGCCCACCCTGGACGATTTGTTTGCGACTCACGAGGCGGCCCGGCAGGCGGCACAACAACTTATTTAAACTGTTCAAATGGTAATTTTTGTAAAAGTCATACAGGTAATTTTTGCCCTGTCCATTCTGGTGCTGATACACGAGCTGGGGCATTATACATTTGCAAAACTGTTCAAAACGAGGGTAGACCAGTTCTATATGTTCTTCAACCCCAAGTTTTCCATTTTCAAATGCAAATGGTTCGGCGGCAAACTGCACACCAAGTTCTTCTCAAAGAACACAGAGCCGCTGCCGCCCGATTCGGACCTCAGCGCCCTGCCGGACGATGACTGGCGCAAATACCCCGACAACACCGAATATGGCATAGGCTGGGTCCCCCTGGGCGGCTACTGCGCCATTGCCGGAATGATAGACGAAACCAAGGACGCCAGCGCCCTCAGCAAGGAGCCGCAGCCGTGGGAGCTGCGCACCAAGCCCGCCTGGCAGCGGTTCTTGATTATGTTCGGCGGCGTGCTGTTCAATTTTATTCTGGCGGCGCTGCTGTATGCAGCCGTGCTGCACCACTGGGGCGAGGAATACCTGCGCAACGAAGACGCCGTGTACGGCATCGCGGTTAACGACCTCTCCTACGAGCTGGGCTTCCGCAACGGCGACAAAATTCTGAGCTTTGACGGCAAACCTATAGAAGATTTCTCTCAGCTGCAATTGGAGTTGGTTCACTCCCGCGCCACCGAAGCCAAAGTGCTGCGCGGCACCGACACCGTAACTCTCTATATCAGCGAAGATTATCTGCCGCGGATGCTCAATTCGCCGGGGATGTTCTCCCTTGCCTACCCGTTCGAAGTAGCAGGGTTTATGGAGGGCTCCATAAATGCCGGCAGCGGGCTGCAGCCGGGCGACCGGTTCGTGGCGGTGAACGGAGAAGAAATGTTCCTGGTGCAGGACATCCGAGCCGTGCTGGATGCTCACAAGGGCGACTCCATATTGGTTGAAGTGGACCGCGCGGGAGCGCGGCAGGCCGTAGGGCTGCAGGTGGACACCACCGGTATGCTGCAGGTTATGCTGGAGAGCGACCTCACCAAGTTCTTCAACGTAACCAAGCACAAATACAAATTTTTCCCCGCAATACCGGCTGGAATAAAGAAAGCCTGCAACTACATTGGCAGCTATGTAAAAGACCTGGGGCTTATTTTCTCCCCCAAGACCAAGGCGTACAAATCGGTGGGCAGCTTTATAACCATAGGCCGCATTTTCCCCGGCACCTGGGACTGGCAGAGGGTCTGGAGCCTCACCGCAATGCTCTCCATTATGCTGGCGGTGCTCAATATTATCCCCATCCCGGGGCTGGACGGCGGGCACATATTGTTCATTCTGGTGGAGATAATTACCGGCCGCAAGCCCAGCGACAAGTTCCTGGAGATAGCCCAGTACATTGGTATGGCCCTCCTGCTGGCTTTGATGGTGCTGGCGTTCGGAAACGATATAAGAAGTCTATTCTAAAAACAGAAATATGCTCGATTTTAAAAAACTCATAATCCAGGCAGCGGCTGCAATGGCAGTCCTGTCCGGCTGCAACAACACAGAAAAGATTCTCCCCTCAATAAGCGGCAAGGCAGGCGAAGTGGCCGTGGTCTGCTCCAAGGTGGAATGGGAGGGCGAACCGGGCAGCACCCTGCGCACGCTGCTGTCCGACGAAGTGCCCTACCTGCCCCAGGTGGAGCCTATGTACGATTTCTTCAACGTGCCCCAGCAGGCTTTCCACAAGGTGTTCCGGGTGCACCGCAACATTATTGTGATTGACAGCGACGAGAAATATACCGAGCCCTCGCTGTCCACTTTCAACGATGTTTGGGCCGCGCCCCAGACAGTGATAAGAGTTGCTGCCGCAGACGGCAAACAGGCTGCGGCTGTGATTGCGGCAAAGGGCGACAAGATTCTTGCAACGCTGGCCACCGCAGAGCGCAACCGTTTGATTACCAATATAAAAGAGTTTGAGAACGCGGAACTTCGCAACACCGTGAACCATATGGTGGGCGGCAGCCCCATCTTCCCCAAGGGATACACGGTGAAAAAGGCCACCGACAATTTTATTTGGATCTCCTGCGAAACCACCTACACCATACAGAGCGTGCTCATTTGGAAATATCCCTACACCGGCGAGGGCGACTTGACCCCCGAGGCGCTGGCGGCCAAACGCAACGAGATTACCAAAGAGCAGATTCCGTGCACGATGGAGGGGAGCTATATGATTCTCAACCCCGATATTTTTCCCGGAAGCGCTGCATACGACCTCAAAGGGCGCAGCATAGTGGAACTCCGCGGCCTCTGGGAGGCATACAACGATTTTATGGGCGGACCGTTCACTTCGCAGTCCTTCCTGACCCCGGACAACCAGAATATCGTGACTATGGATGCTTTTGTGTATGCCCCGAAATATGACAAACGCAACTATCTGAGGCAGCTTGAGGCCATACTTTATTCGTTCGATTGGAATAATCTTGCAGTCGGAGAATAAATAAATTTGCTTTAATCTTTTATTTTCATACCTTTGCACTCCCAAATTTGGGGAGATATCAGGTGGGTTCGTCTATCGGTAGGACACAAGATTTTCATTCTTGGAAGAGGAGTTCGATTCTCCTACCCACTACTTAGTAATAAAAAATAAAAAAATTAATAATGGCAAATCACGCTTCAGCAGACAAGCGTTTCCGCCAGAGCGAGAAACGCAGATTGCATAACAAGTATTATGCACGCACAACCAGGAACGCCATCAAGGCTCTCCGTAACACTACAGACAAGGCAGCCGCAGAGCAGCTCGCACCCAAGGTTTATTCTATGATTGACAAACTTGCAAAAACCAACATCATTCATAAGAACAAAGCTGCGAATTTGAAAAGCGGTCTCGCACTCCATATAGACAAATTAGCATAATTTGAGATTTTTGTCTCTATGAATAAAACAAAACTCCCCATATTCGGGGAGTTTTTGTTTTATATACGTCTGTTATGAAGAATACACTTAGCATCAAAGAATGGAGAGCGGAAGAGAGGCCGCGTGAAAAGATGGCACAGCGGGGCGTTGCGGCGCTGACCGATGCTGAACTACTTGCAATTCTGCTGCGCACCGGCGGGCGGAACTGCAGCGCTGTTGACATTGCGCGGGAGATTCTCGCCGAATGCGAATCCCTGCGCCACTTGTCTACTTATTCTTTTGAAAGGATGACCACCGTCAAGGGGGTGGGCACGGCCAAGGCCGCCACCCTGCTGGCAGCTTTCGAGGCGGGGCGGCGCAGTATGGCCGCCGGCAGCGACAGCGACACCGTTATTACCGACGCCCGCAGCGCGGTGGAGGTGATGGCCCCTATCCTTTGCAACCTGGACCACGAAGAGTGCTGGGTTATGTTCCTGGGGCGCACCAATCGCGTCATTTCCAAGGAACGGCTGAGCACCGGCGGGGTTGCCGCCACCACCATCGACGTCAAAATGGTGGTGCGGCGGGCAGTGGAAAAGCTCGCCAGCAGCATCATTTTGATTCACAACCACCCGGGCGGCAACCCTGCCCCCGGCGCCAGCGACCGCCGTCAGACCGAATCGCTGCGCAAGGCGGCGCAGATGCTGGACATAGCTCTGCTGGACCACATAATTGTGGCGGGCAACCAGTATTACAGCTTTAGCGAAGAGGAGTTCCGGCGGCGCTAGATTTCTTTGCGCAGACGGGCGATGGGGATGCCCAGCTGGTCGCGGTATTTGGCCACGGTGCGGCGGGCGACGTTATAACCTTTGGCGGACAGCAGGTCTACCAACTGCTCGTCCGTCATAGGTTTGTGCTTGTCTTCGCCCTGTATGCTCTCCGTGAGGATGGCCTTGATTTCGCGGGTGGAGGCCTCCTCGCCGGACTTGGTCATAAGGCCCTCGGAGAAGAAATATTTGAGCGGGTAAATACCGAAATGGGTCTGCACATACTTGCAGTTCACCACGCGGGAAATTGTGGAGATATCCAGGCCGGTGCTGTCTGCAATGTTCTTGAGCACCATAGGCTTGAGCTTGGTTTCGTCGCCGTCCAGAAAATAATCGTACTGGAAAGAAACAATGGCGTTCATTGTGTTCTGGAGCGTCTTCTGGCGCTGCTTGAGCGCCTCCACGAACCATTTTGCACTGTTCAGCTTGGACTTAACAAAGCTCACCGCCTCCTTTTCCTGGCGGGTCGACTTGCTGGCTGCCTGCATCAACAGCTCCGCATAGTTCTTGTTTACCCGCAGCTCGGGGATGTTGAAGCGGGGCATCGTTATTACAGGCACGCCGTCCTTGAGCTCCAAAATAAAATCTGGCACAATCTGCTGCGCCTGGTCGTTGTAGGTGTCGTCTATCTGGCCGCCGGGGCGCGGGTTCAGGCGGGTGATTTCTTCTATCGCCGCCTTGAGCTGCTGCTCCGTGATGCCGAGCTTCTGGCAGATGCGGGGGTAGTGCTTCTTGGCCAGCAGTTCAAAGCAATCTTCTATTATGCGGCGGGCGTTGGTCTGCGCCTCGGACGGCTCATCCACGTCCAGCTGCAGCAGCAGGCACTCCCGCAGGTCGCGGGCACCTATGCCGACCGGCTCGAAGCCCTGTATCACCTTGAGGATGCTTTCCAGCTCCTCCGGATTGGTTTCTATGTTGAGTTTGAAGGAAATGTCGTCCGTAAGGCTTTCGAGGTCGCGGCGCAGGTAGCCGTCCTCTTCCAACATACCTATTATGAACTTGGCTATCTGGGTGCTGCGCTCGTCCAACTTGCAGTAGCCCAGCTGGTTTTCCAGATTTTCCTGGAGGCTTTCCTTTACCGAGAAGGTGTTGTACTGGGGCTTTTCGTCCTTGCCCTGATTGTTTACATAGAGCTTGTACGACGGGGTCGGGTCGCTGTTGCCGTATTCGGAGAGCGAGACGTTTTTGGGAGCCTCCTCTTCCGGATCCTTCTCCTCGTCCACGGCTTCGTCCAGCACAGGATTCTCTTCAAGCTCCTGCTGCACGCGACGCTGAAGCTCCAGCGTGGGCAGCTCCAAAAGCTTGATGGTCTGGATTTGCAGCGGCGAGAGGCGCTGCGTCATCTTCAATTCCTGTGAGAGACCCTGCTTTGCCATTTTACATCACCGGGAAATTGATTTTTTCCCTTACAATAAAGGACGAAGGATACGCCCCTTTTATGCTGTTCATAAACCTGCGGGCGTCCTCCTTGGTGCGGAAATCGCCCACCGTCACCTTGAAATAAGGGTTTTCGTAGTCGCGGTAGACGCTTATTCCGGGGTGCGCCGCCTTGAAGCTGGCCGCCACACGTTCTGACATTGTACGGGCGTTCTGCTTGTTGTCAAAGAAGATGCGCACGCGGAACCCCGTCTGCCTTTTTGCGGCGTTGTTGCGGATATGGGCCGCCATAGCCTTCTCTACCGCCTGGGTCTGGTCTATCACCACCTTCCCTTCGCGGGAGAAGACTTTGCCGTCTCCCAGCATCTGGAAGATGCTCTTGCCCACCAGAGTGGAATCTACCGCCGCTTGCCCGGCGTAGGTAGAATCTACCGCCGTTACGGTGGTGTTCTGGGCGCGGGCGGCGAACATCGCTGCAAACAGGGTGACGGCTATGATTATTGTCTTTTTCATTTTTCAAGCATCTTTACAAGCTGCTCCAGCGGGACGTCTTCTTCTTTGAACCGTTTCTGGAAAATGCCCGCCTTGAGGGTACAATCGTAATTCACGGTGTAGCCGCGCTTTACAAACGCATCGAGGTCGGCCAGCGCCAGCGCGGACAGGGGGCTTTCGAACTCAATCTGAAGCGGAATGTCCACCAGCTGCGAACTGCGGCGCTTCAGGGTCGGCTTGCCGATGTCCTTCTTGGCGTCCAGGGTGACTGTTGCGAACAGCTTGCCGTTCTTGGAATAAATTTGGGCGTAGAGCTTCTTGAGCACTATGTCGTAGCAGGAAGCGTTGTCGGCGTCCACATTGAGGTCGGCGCCCACCGACAGCTGCGTGAGGCCAACCGAGATGCTGCCAAGGTTGTCCAGGCTATAGTCGTTTATTGAAATTTGCTCGTGCAGCGGCTTGCATGAGGCAAGGCTCAGCGCAATTGCAAAAACGAACGCTATGATTTTGAAATTTCTACGCATACTAACGCAAAGATAATAAATAAAACTAACTTTACGGAGTAATTTTTGAGAGCAATGAGCAATAACTATACCATCGCGCCCAGGGTGCTGATAGAGACCTATGGCTGCCAGATGAACGTGAACGACAGCGAAGTGGTGCTGGCGATACTTTCCAAGGTCGGATATGTGCTTTGCAAGGAGGCCTCCCTGGCCGATCTGGTGCTTATAAATACCTGTGCCATACGCGACAACGCAGAGCAGCGGATTCTCGGACGTCTGGACTTTTTCCGGCTGGAGAAAAAGCGCCGCCCCAGCCTGGTTGTCGGGGTCATAGGCTGTATGGCGGAGCGGCTCAAGGAGAAGCTGCTGGATCATCCGGTGGTGGACCTTGTGGCCGGGCCCGACGCCTACCGCGACCTGCCTCGCCTGCTGGAGGCTCTCAGGGCGGGTGACGGCAAACAAATCAACACATTGCTTTCTCACGAAGAGACCTACGGGGACATTTCGCCGGTGCGGATGGACCCCAACGGCGTGAGCGCATACATATCCATAATGCGCGGCTGCAACAACGTCTGCTCTTACTGCGTGGTGCCCTACACCCGCGGCGCCGAGCGCAGCCGGGACTGCGACAGCATCCTGCGGGAGGCGCGCGAGGCGATAGACGCCGGCTATAAGGAGATTATCCTGCTTGGCCAGAACGTCGATTCTTACAAGTTCGGAGAGGTCGGGTTCGCGCAGTTGCTGGCCCGGGTGGCGGAGCTTTCGCCCTCCGTGCGGGTGCGTTTTTCCACCTCCCATCCCAAGGATATGAAGGACGAAGTTCTTTTGACGATGGCGGCCTACCCCAACATCTGCAAGCACATCCACCTGCCGGTCCAGTCTGGCAGCAACGCCATGTTGGAAAAGATGCGCCGACGCCACACCCGCGAGTGGTATCTGGAGCGGGTGGCCCGCATCCGCGAGATAATGCCCGATTGCTCCATCACCACCGATGTAATTACCGGCTTCTGCGGCGAGACGGAGGCCGATTTCGAAGATACTCTGCGGCTGTTCCGGCAAGTGCGGTTCGACGCCGCCTTTATGTTCCAGTATTCCGAGCGCCCAGGTACCCTGGCACAACGCCACTACCCCGACGACGTGCCGCCGGAGGTCAAGACGGAGCGGCTCAACCGCATCATAGCCCTCCAGAATGAGCTGTCGGCAGAAAGCAACCGCCGCGACGTGGGTCGGGAGTTCGAAGTACTGATTGAGGGCTTTTCAAAGCGCTCGACAGCCGACCTGATGGGGCGCACATCCCAGAACAAGGCGTGCGTATTCCCCGCCGCCGGCCATGCCAAGGGCGAATACGTCACCGTCAGGGTTCTCGACAGCACCCCCGCCACCCTCATATGCGAGGTGGTGGAATAATTCTCCTGCAATATCTTTCCTCTCTATATGAAACGAATACTGTCGAATGCGCTGATTACCGCGCTTGCCCTGATTCTGTTCGGGTGCAACACCTACGACGATACCGGTTTGCGCGATACGATCGACGGCTACGAAAGCCGCATCAGCGACCTCGAAACGAGACTCCTGACCCTGGAAAATTCCTTTAGGGAACTTACTGCCTATCAGGCTTTGCTTCAAAAGCTTAACAGCAGCAAGACCGTGATTGGCTATTCCGAGTCCGACGGAGAGATTACCCTCATTTTCAGCGACAACTCCACGATAACCTTCAACCAAAAAGGAGAAAAAGGAGATCCGGGCGAGCCGGGCGAAAGCATCACCGGCCCAGCCGGCGTCAGCCCGATTATCAAGAACGAGGAGGGCAAATGGTGGATATCCAACGACGGCGGTAACACGTGGACGGAATCCGGCAGCAGCGTTGGCTCACCCGGCGCGACCGGAGGGCAGGGACCCCAAGGGCCTCCCGGACCTCAGGGACAACCGGGCGTTACCCCGTCATTCCAGATAAACGAAGAAACAATGGTCTGGGAAGTCTCCTATGACGACGGAACGACCTGGAAAGAGATTGGCAGTGCCGTGGACCGCAGTCTTATCAGCGACGTTTCCATAGGACAGGACGGTGAAAGCATCACCTTCTGCCTTGCCGACGGCTCGTCCATAATCATACCCTGCGTACCTCAACAACCGGAAGGTTCCGGACTTCGCATCCCTTTCGCCATGAGGGACAATATGGTACTCCAGCAGAATACTGCGGCAAATATCTGGGGCTGGGCGGACCAGGGTTCGAAGGTATCTGTCACCGTATCATGGAGTGAAAAACGATACATCGCTTCTGCCGGATACGATGGCCTGTGGAAGGTTGCCGTGGCCACCCCTGCGGCGTCTTTCAGTCCTCAATGGGTGACCGTTACTTGTGGCAGCGATACGGTAACTATTGAGAACATCCTCATCGGCGAGGTGTGGCTATGCAGCGGACAGTCAAATATGGAAATGCCTGTGGCAGGACTGCCCGGTCAGCCGACAGAAAACAGCGGCGAATATATTCAGGAGGCCTATCAGTATCCGGAAGTAAGGATGTTCATGGCCCAGAAAACCTCTTCGGTTGACAAGCTGGAAGATGTCCGCGGAGAATGGCGGTGTGCCGACGGCGGACATGTCAGAGAGTTCAGCGCCGTCGCATATTTCTTCGGACGGGAACTGGCCAGGGAACTGAAGGTGCCCATTGGACTGATAGTCCCTTGCTGGGGAGGTTCCTTCATAGAGTGCTGGATGGACCGGGAGGCTCTTTTGAGCGTCGGTCTTACAGAATACAACATAGACCAGAACATTCTCACATATGCCGACAATTCACCGGCTGCATGTTGTACCGCCCTGTATAACGGGATGATTCATCCTCTGCGCCACTTTACAATAAACGGCTTTATCTGGTATCAGGGATGCTCAAACGTGAGTCTGATCCCGATACAGGATTATGCCCGATTCCAGGCGGCTATGGTGACAAGGTGGCGGAAACTGTTCGACCGCACCGACATTCCGTTCTATTACGTCCAGATTGCTCCCTACCGATATGGCGGTGAACAAAATACCGGAAATGCCCCTGTTTTTCGCGAGCGGCAGAAAGCGGCGGCTTCACTTGCACACAACTGTGCGATGGTTGCCACCTGCGATCTCGTATACGAGAATGAAACCGACGTCATCCACCCCCGAAGGAAAGCTGAGGTCGGACAGCGTCTGGCCAACCTTGCCCTGGAGCACTGGTACGGCATGGACGGCTGCCACAGTGACAGCCCCGATTTGGAGAACGTCATCCCGCAGGGATCTTCTGCCAAGGTTGTCCTCAGTCACTGCGAGGGAGGATTGCACTCCGGCGGGGGATACGGATTGAACACAGTGACTGGATTCGAAGTGGCGGGCTCCGACAAAATATGGCATCCCGCCTACATCAGAGAGGCCGCCGGCAACACCATAACTGTCGCCTCCGACAATGTCGCTGACGTGCAATATGTCCGCTACCTGTGGCACGACTTTGCCATCGGATACCTCTGGAACGAGTACAACCTCCCCCTGCTGCCGTTCACCTCGGAAAGTCTCTAGTCTACAAACTGGATCTTGCCCAAGTCGCGGGGCTTGGCATCGGGCTCTTCGTCGGGATAGCCCAGGCCCACGATTACGCGAAGCTTATAGCCTTCGCTGAAGTTCGGTTTGTCCAGAAACGGTTTAGCCTCGGGGATGGTGTTCATCATCATCACCGGACCGGCCATAACCACCGAGCCCAGGCCCAGCGACTTGGCTGCCAGGCAGACGTTCTCGCATAGCAGGCCGACATTTATCAGGGACATACCCGTCTCGTCGTCCGGACAAGCCACGGCGATGGCCGCGGTGGCGTTGCGCAGGCAGTTGCGGAACTTAGGGTCATCGTCGCCCATCGGGAACGGCGATTTCTCCTTGATGGCCTGCGTAAGGCCGTCAAAATACTCCGCACTGTCTATAATGCGAACCTCCCACTGCTGGCGGTTCATGGCGTTGGGGGCGTTCACGCCGCACTCCGCGATCTTCTGCAGAATGTCGCGCGGTACAGCCTTGTCGATGTAATGGCGCACCGAACGGCGGGCCATAATGGTTTCGATAACGGGGTTAGTCATTTCGGTTTCGGTTGTTTCGGTTGCTTCGGCGGCGGCACCGGCTGCCTTTGCCTTGTCAGCGCCCTTTGGCGCACATCCCGCACCCGCCAGGCACAGGAGAGCAATTGCAATTGTGAATAATATCTTTTTCATAATACGCTAAGTTACGAAAAATTTGAGGCTCCGCCACTATTCTTACAAATCTGCCATTCACCGAGCGCGAGACCACCCGCCTGAGAGGCCGCTGGAGCCATTGGCCGCGCGCGATGGGGCCTGGCGGGTGGCACCGAGCGCAGTCACCATTGCCTAATGCACTCCAGGCAGCATTTCACACGCCCGGTGATTGGCAAATCTACAACCTATCCTTCACTTCGTCTGGATTCAAGCCGCACACTTTGGCTATTTGTTTGGGCGAGCTATTGAATCTCGCCCTCAACGATCTGGCAAGTCGCAACCTTTGCTGCATATCCAAGCCGTACGTGGTCTTTTTCCCAAACATCTGGTAACTTAACTGCTGCCTGTGCTGACGTAACTCCTGTATTGGCATTGTAAGTTGCGATATATACCCACCACGGGACTCTACGTCATCTTCGCGGGCAGTGCACATAAAGAAGTGAAAACTCCTGCAAGTTTTGAAAAGCCGCTCCACTATCTCATAGGTCACATACTCGCCCGGGAAAACGATATCCCCCATCATTTCGGTATCCAGTGGAACTCGTTTTCTAGTCTGCAAGATTGTGCGGCGGTCATTCAGAGTGCGACATCCTATTTGGTAACGAGAAATCGCAAAAGGATCTGTCCAGTCTGGAGATGTCCACAGGCCTGGTCGTCTGAAGTATAGGGCAGCACTTGACCAAGGATAATCGAGAGCATTGTAGTTCAATCCTCCCACCGGCGGGTTCCTCAATACATAACAAATTACCGTCTTGAGATACTTGTCGTCAGTGACCGGCTGATGGCTCACCTTAGCTTCGGCGAGTTTCTTTTGCTCACCATGACGCTGCTCTATGTACTGTGAAGTGCGACGTATGTATTCCTGCATAAACCTTATGCAATCTCCCAGCTCCCCATACAACACGAAATGTATATGGGTATCCATCAAGACAAATGCGAGGATTACAACATTATAGCACAGTACTGTGGTGTATATGCGGTTCATACCACACACAAAGTCCTTCTCGTCGAAGAACATTATATCGACAGCTGAACCGTCGGTATAAAAGTGCCAGCATTTCCTAACAGGATTATTCTGTCCCTTGACAAAGGATCGGTCGAGGCCGAGGTCTGCCACGATCTCCGTGAGCAGTTGGTAATCAATCTTCATCTTCTTATCCGCCGCCGCTTGTGGCTGCTCAATGGCAAATATACAACTTGGACTGGGCGTTTGTCAAGTATTTTCGGAATTATTTTTCACCGAGCGCGAGACCACCCACCAGAGAGGCCTCTGGAGCCATTGGCAGCGCGCGGTGAGGCCTGGCGGGTGGCACCGAGCGTAGCCACCATTGCCTAACGCACTCCAGGCAGCATTTCACGCGCCCGGTGATTGGCAAAATGGACCGGCAGCGGCGCGCTACGCTATTGCCTGATGGCAATAATAGTGGGGCGCTGCCCCTACGCCCCGCCGCTCCGCGCTGGCTATTCTGCAGATCTGCCCGCACGCGCTACGCTATTGCCTGATGGCAATTGTTAGCGGCTAAGGTACACGGCGGCGGTGGCGGTGAGGGCGGCGGTTTCGATGCGGAGGCGGCTGTCGCCGAGGGAGATAATCTGCCAGCCGCGGGCGACGGCGAGGGCCATCTCTTCTCGGGAGAAGTCGCCCTCCGGGCCGATCATTATCACGAATTCACGGCCGGCGGCTTCAGACAACGCCTTGGTGATGGGTATCTTCTCCGCGCCATCGACCTCGCTGCAGTAGCAGATGTACTTGTTCACGCCCTCTCCGAAATCGCGCACCAGGAAATCGCGAACCGGAGTAAGTTGCTCCAAAGAGGGAATAGCCCCTTTGTGGCTCTGTTTGGCGGCCGAAACCAGAATCCTTTCACAGCGGTCGCCCTTGAAGACACGGCGCTCGCTGTAGTCGCCCACCAACGGCACAATGGTATCGACGCCTATTTCGGTGGCCTTTTCGCAGAACCACTCGAAGCGGTCGATATTCTTGGGCGGCGCCACGGCCATAGTCAGCCGGTAGGGGTGCGAGCCGTAGCCTTCCACCACGTCAAGCAACTCGAACCTCGTGGCGGCGGCATCGGCAGTGACAATACGGCATTCGTACAGATTCCCGCAGCCGTCAATAATGTGGATGGTGTCGCCCGCGCGGTGGCGCAGCACCTTGATGCAGTGGCCCGACTCCTGGGAGTCCAGCACCCGCCCGCCGGCGGAAATATCTGATGAATAGAACAGTTCCATATTTGTCGCGCTGGTTATTTGTCAGTATCCATAAGCAGTCGGCTTCCGCGCCCCTAGCTGCAGCTCTCGCTCCGCTTCCACTCCCCCACCTCCATATCGTGGATGTCGGGTCCGTCGATGCGGAACCGCAGCGCCGTGCGCACCACGTGTATCCCCTGGAACCCGCAGGAACCGGGGTTGAGCACCATTGTATCCATTTTTTGGTCGCGCATCACGCGCAGTATGTGGGAGTGTCCGCACACAAAGATGCCGGGCTTGCGGTGGGTTATCAGATTGTAGGCCTCCCAGTCGTAACGGCCGGGGAAGCCGCCTATGTGCATCATCGCCACCTTCACATCCTCCGCCATAAACACCTGCTGCCAGGGGTATACCGCCCGGATGTCGGCGCCGTCGCAGTTGCCGTAGACGCCAATCAGAGGCTTGAAGGCCGCTATGGCGTCCGCGCACGCGATGCCGCCGAAGTCCCCGGCGTGCCAAATCACGTCCACCGGCTCCAGGAACTGCTTTACATCGTCGGCAAAAACGCCGTGGGTGTCGGAAATCAAACCTACATACATATCGTAATCCTCCGCGTAACAGAGTCAACCGGCTCTATGCGCACCTCAACCGTATCTTCCGGCAGCAGTTCCGCAACCTTCTCCGGCCACTCCATAAAACAGAAACAGCCACTGTAAAAATACTCCTCCAGGCCGAGGTCCGAAGCCTCCTTCAAAGAGTCAATCCGGTAGAAATCAAAATGATACACCGGCTCGCCCGACGCCGCCCGGTATTCGTTCACAATGGTGAAGGTCGGGCTGCAGACATTGTCCTCCACCCCCAGCGCTTCGCACAGCGCCTTTATGAAGGTAGTCTTGCCCGCCCCCAGATGGCCCTGGAAGGCAATCAGGCGCTCGTCGCCCACCGCCTCCAGAAACTCGGAAGCCGCCGCGGCCAGGTCGTCCAACTTGCAAATTATCTCTTTCATCGTGTTTGAATTCCACTTACAAAGATATAAATTTGCTTTTGCTATGGACAAATCGTTGACAAATACCTACAGCTACACCGTTCTTCCGGAAGATTTGGACGGGCGGCGGC
Organism: Bacteroidales bacterium; assembly: GCA_017616475.1. Lineage (GTDB taxonomy): Bacteria > Bacteroidota > Bacteroidia > Bacteroidales > UBA932 > Equibacterium. Next base: position 11,454 of record JAFZYD010000021.1, on the reverse strand, counting down.
ACTTCCGGGCAGTGGCTCTGGAGCGGATGCTGCTCAACGTGGCCTATAACGCGGCGGGCGACCGCGGCTTTGGCGCATTCAAACTGATTGACAGCGGCAGCGTGACCTGGGTCCTGCTAAAATTCGCAGCGGAGATGGAGGCGATGCCTGCAGAAGAAGAGACAGTTAGCATAGAGACCTGGGTAGAAAGTGTCAACCGGATGCTCACCACCCGAAATTTCGTGGTCCGCAACGCCGCCGGGCGCACAATCGGCTATGCCACCACTCAGTGGACCATAATAAACCTGACCACCCGCCGCCCGGTGAACATCACTGCGGACACCACCATCGCCGGCGTAGTGAACCCGGAGGCCGTTCCGGTGGCGCTCCCCGGCAAGCTGCCCGAGACGTGCGCCGAGGCCTCCCTCTCCCTCAAAGTCGCTTACAGCGACATAGACTACAACGGCCACACCAACTCTATGCAGTATTTGCAGTGGATGCTGGACACCTGCCCCGTGGAGGCGCTGTACCAGAGGCAGATAGCGCGACTTGAGATTGTTTATATGAAGGAGGTGCTCTACGGCGAGCAGGTCTCCGTCCACTTTGAGGAAATGGAAGACGGCAGCGCGCTGTTCGCGGCCCGCGGCGCCCAGGGCGACTTTGCCCGCGCAAGAATAACCTGGAAATAAAACATTTACAATATGCACGGCTGGCTTTTGCAATTAATAACTGCCTTGATGATGGTGTCTATGACCACCACCGGCTGCACCAAAGATTTCCAACGGGAGCAATATGTCCCCAAGGACCCGGCACGCCCGGAAGGCCCCGCCCCGCAGGCACCCGTCACCGTAGAAAAGGAACTCACGCTGGTGACCTACAACGTGGCCAATATGGGCCACGGCGGCGACCGCAGCGGCGATATTGCCCGCTTCATTGAGCAAGTCGGCGCCGATTATACCGGCCTCAACGAGGTAGACAGTTGCAACCAGCGTCACAGCAACTATCAGCTCAGGGAGCTGGCAGAAAAGCTGGGCGGCTGGAGCTACCACTTTGCATCGGCGTTCGAATTCGCAGGCGGCGGCTACGGCAACGGTGCCATCTGCCGCAAGCCCCTGCTGGAGGCCTACACCCTCCCGATACCCCGCGGCAGCGGGCACGAGCCCCGCAGCGCGGCCATTATCGAGACCGAGGACATAGTGTTCTGCGCCACCCATCTGGATTTCGGCCCTCCCGGCGAACCATCCTACGAGCAGGCTGTGTTTCTTAACAAGTGGTTCGGGGAGCATTACGACCGATACAGCAAGCCGGTCATACTATGCGGCGATTTCAACACCGACCCCGGCACCGCCACCATAAACGAAATGGACCGCTTCTGGACACGGCTGTCGCTCCCGGAGCTCAGCTGGCCCTCCGACGACCCGTCTATGTGCCTGGACTATTTCTTCTGCTACAACGGCGCCGTTCCGGTGGAAGTGGTGGACAACAAGCGTCCCGAGGGCATAGTGGACTACACCCAGACCTCCGACCACCTGCCGGTGGTTGTCAAGATTCGATTCAAGAGCAGCCGGCAAAACAATCATAACGGGGAGGCGCGGTACATCGTGACAGAGGCCGGCATTTTTGGCCCGGGCGCCGACAGCTCCACCTCCGTCAACCCTGTGCAGATGTTCCAGGCCGCCGACGCCGACGGCTTCCCTCTGGCGGGTGTGTTTGATGCATATCTGGGCCCTGCGGGCGGGATGGTGACCATCAAAGACAATATGGGCAACTTCTGGTCGCTGCGCGAAGACGGGCGTTTGACCGCGGGCGACGGTGCCCCGCTGCCGGCGGTCGATGCCTCAGCCATCATCCTCAGAATCAACTTCAACAACAGAAAGTGGGAAAGCATCCCCGTCAAATCTGTCGAGCTGCAGCCATATAAATCGGACGCACCGCCCGTGCCTCTTTCCTGGGCCGGCCAGGGCCTCTTCAAGGGCGATTTCTTTACTCCCGGCAACAGCTATTCGCGCTACTTTTACCGCGTGGTCTGCGACCGGCCCGACGTTGTCTACGCCTGGGTCCGCGGACAGGGCGGCAAGGTGACTCCCGTGCTGGAGGCTGGCTGCACCGGCACCGTTATATTCGGTGTGGATCCGTCGCTGGCAAGCACCAAAGTGGTGCCGATAGTGGACATCTACAACCGCACCCAGACGCTAAAGATAGTATATGACTGATTTATTGTATAATGAAAAAACTCTTAATACCGATATTTTGCGCACTGCTTATAGCTTGCGGTTGCTCCCCAAAACAAGTTGCGACAGCCCCCGTCAACGTCATTTTCGAAACAGATATGGGAAATGATATTGACGACGCTATGGCGCTGGATATGTTGTATAAATATGTCGAAGAGGGCAGGATAAACTTGCTGGCGATAATGATAAACAAGGAGGGAACTGCTCCGGCAGAGTTCATTGACATAATGAACACCTTTTACGGGCATCAGGTACCCATAGGGGTACGTTGCGGCAGCAATCCGGCAGAGACAGGAGGGGTGAACTTTGCGGAGGTCATTTCCGGGATGAAAGACGATGCGGGCGAACCGGTATTCCCGCGCACTCTCAGCCGTTATGACACGCTGCCCGACGCAGTTTCGCTGTACCGGAAGATTCTATCTGACATACCAGACAAGTCTGTAAAGATTATCTCCGTTGGCTTTTTGGGAAATCTTGGCGCTCTGCTGGAAAACGAGCCGGAATTGGTAGAGAGGAAAGTCATCTCCCTCACGACAATGGCCGGTAATTTCGCCTCCCCCAACGGCGAATTCAATGTTCTGGGCGACGTGGCTGCCAGTCGCAATGTGTTTGATAACTGGCCAACAGAGGTTGTGACCTCGCCATTCGAGGTAGGAGCCGCCATCTGCTATCCTGGAGAGAGCATCGAAAAAGACCTCGACTGGGGCGTTCCCCACCCTATGCGCGAAGGATATCTGGCATACTGCCCCATGCCTCACGACCGCCCGTGCTGGGATTTGACTGCAACCCTATACGCCGCGGAAGGCGGCGACTGGTTCACTGTTTCCGACCCGGGCAGGATTGAGGTAGATGATGCAGGCATCGCCTCCTTTATTCCCGACACCTCCGGCACCCGCCGGTTCCTTGCCGTAACCCCGGAGCAGGCTGAAGCCATAAAAGCTCATTTCGTGGAGATTATCACCAGCAAGCCCAAAAAGATGCAGTAACGCATCTTTTTGTTTATATTTGTAAATCGGTTGACCTTATATACAGATTAATAAAACACAGCATATATGAAACAAAGTAGCAAAATCCTTATCATCGGCAGTTCGAATACCGACCTTGTTGTAAAGACAGACCATATTCCCGAGCCCGGGGAAACTATTCTGGGTGACAACTTTATGATTGCCGCGGGCGGCAAGGGCGCCAACCAGGCGGTTGCCGCAGCCCGACTGGGCGGCGACGTGGCGTTTATCGCCTGCGTGGGCGACGATATGTTCGGACGCCAGACTTTGGAAAACTATAAGAAGGAGAATATGGATATCTCCCATATCCGCACCGACAAGACCGCTCCCAGCGGCGTGGCGCTCATAAGCGTTGCCGCCGACGGCGAGAATTGCATCGTGGTGGCTCCCGGCGCCAACTCCTGCCTCTCCACGGCCGATATAGATGCTGCGGACGCGCTTTTTCGCGAGGCCGAATATATCCTTATGCAGCTCGAAATCCCGATGCCGGTTATCGAATACGCTGCGGCAAAGGGCAAGAAATACGGCAAGAAGGTAATCATTAACCCCGCTCCGGCCGCTCCGCTTTCTGCAGAGCTGCTCAAGGGCCTTTATTTGATTACTCCCAACAAGACTGAATGCCGTCAGCTGACCGGCATCGACATTGAGAATGACGCCGACCTGGACCGCGCCGCCGAATGCCTTATGGCCAAGGGCGTGGAGAACGTGGTCATCACCCTGGGCGGCAAGGGCTCCTATGTACGGACTCCCGCCGGCAGCAGCGTGGTACCCACAATGAAGGTCAAGGCAATGGACACCACCGGTGCCGGCGACACCTACAACGGTTCGCTGCTGGTGGCCCTTTCCGAAGGCCATCCGCTGGAGAAGGCAGTAAGCTTTGCCAGCAAGGCAGCCGCAATTTCGGTAACCCGTATGGGCGCGCAGCCTTCTATCCCTTACCGCAAGGAAATGGAATAATAACAAACTAAAATTATACTACTATGTACATCGTTGGAAGTTACACACTGGCAGTTATTTTCTGCTTCGTCACAATGCTCTGCTGGGGCTCCTGGGGCAACACTCAGAAGCTCGCCGCAAAGAGCTGGCGCTACGAACTTTTCTATTGGGACTACGTGATTGGTATGGTTATCTTCTCGCTGATTCTGGCTTTCACTGCCGGCAGCATAGGCAGCCAGGGCCGTCCGTTCCTCCAGGACCTCGCACAGGTCAGCTGGACCAGCATAGGCTGGGTTCTGCTGGGCGCCGTAATCTTTAACGTATCCAACATCCTGCTCTCTGCTTCTGTTTCTCTGGCAGGTATGGCAGTTGCCTTCCCGCTGGGCGTGGGCATCGCGCTGGTTATGGGCGTGCTCAACAACCTGCTGCTCCATCCCACCGCCGGTCAGAACACCACCCTGCTGTGGATTGGCGTGGCGCTGGTTGTGCTGGCCATCATTTGCAACGGCGTGGCTTCGGGCAAAGTGTCCAATGAAGAGCGCGACGCAAAGCAGAATCGCAAGGGCATAATCCTGGCGCTGCTGGCAGGTATCATTATGTCGTTCTTCTCCGCACTGGTTTACAACGGCGTTGACTTGGACAACTTCGCTGCTCCCGCAGCCGGCAAAATGACCCCCTACACCGCAATGGTAATCTTTGCACTGGGCGTGTTCCTGAGCAACTTTATTGTTAACACCATAGTGATGAAGAAACCCTTCGTAGGCGAGCCCGTCACCTACAAGCAATATTTCGCAGGCAACTTCGGCACCCACCTGGTGGGTATCCTTGGCGGTTGCATCTGGGCGCTTGGTACTTCGCTCAACTATATCTGCGCAGGCACCGCCGGCGCAGCAGTTTCATACGCACTGGGCCAGGGCGCACCAATGATTGCCGCAATCTGGGGCGTATTCATCTGGAAGGAATTCAAGGGGGCACCCAAGAAGGTTTACTGGCTGCTGGCCCTTATGTTCGTGCTGTTCGTGGCCGGTCTGGCTTGCGTGGTCAAAGCCGGTATGTAATCTGTTAATACTATGAAAAAAATCCTACTCACAATAGCCGCTTTTATGGTGGCGTGGGTGGCCGTAGCACAGAATGTGACCGTAACTGGTCACATTTCTGATGAAAACGGGGAGCCGCTCCCCGCAGCCGCGCTGCTTGCGGGCGGCGACTACACCACCAGCGATTTGGACGGGCGCTATTCCCTCACCACCAAGGCGGGCGCAACTGTCCAGGTTACATATATGGGTTATGAAGATTATACCTTTACCGTGCCGCAGGGTGGCGGCAAGGTGGACATCACAATGACCCCTTCGCAGGCGCTTATGCTGGACGAGACGGTGGTTATCGGCTACGGCACCACCACCAAAAAGGAGACGACAGGTTCCGTGGCGAGCCTAAAGTCGGAGAATCTCGACCTTGGCTCCTACATAAACGCCGGAGCTATGCTGCAGGGCAAGGTGGCAGGTCTCACCGTGGTCAACCCGGACGGCGGCGACCCCAACGCATCGTATCAGTTCCTGCTGCGCGGCACCAACACCCTCAAGGCGGGCCAGGGCCCTCTTATAATTATTGACGGCGTGGCCGATGCCGACATCCGCAACATAAACTTCCAGGAGGTAGAGAGCATAGACGTGCTCAAGGACGGTTCGGCTGCCGCCATCTACGGCACGCGCGGTACCAACGGCGTGGTAATAATCACCACCCGTCGGGCGCGCAGCGGCTCCACCAGCGTGGAATACGACGGACAGGTGTCGGTGCAGGCGGTTCAGTCGCGCGCTATGCCTATGACGGCAGAGGAGTTTGAATATACAATTCGCAACTACGCCCCGGCCAAAGTCGGCTCGCTGTACGGCAATGACACCGACTGGTTCGACGAAATTACCCGCACCCCCATCAGCCACAAGCACAGCCTGGCAGTGTCGGGCGGCAACGATATGTTCTCGCACCGCACCGTGCTTAACGTAGAGCAGAACCAAGGTTTGCAGATTGGCAACGAGGCCTCCAAATATTTGATTCGCTCCAACATCACACAGCACTGCCTGGAGGGCTGGCTGGATATGGACTATAACTTGAGTTATGTAAAGAGACTGGCTTCTCCCGCAAACTACGGCGCTTTCCGCCAGGCCTTCTTCCGCAACCCCACCGAGCCGGTCTACGACGAGACGGCCACCACCTACGGCGGCTATTTCACCCTCACCGAATCGGATTACTCGAACCCCGTGGCGATGCTCAAGGAGCGCTACGCGAGCAACGAAACCAGCACGGTTGCGGCCAGCGTAAGGGCAACGCTCAACATACTGCCCATCCCGGGCCTCAAGTGGGATAATTTCCTTAGCTATTCCGACGAGAAATATTTCGGAAGTGAATACAAAACATCGTTCTACCCCGGCAGCGTGGGCAAGAACGGCGTGGCATACGCATCGGCCAACGCCTACGACAATCTGCAGTGGGAGAGCACGGTGCAGTATTCCCGTATGTTCGGCGACCACTCCATCCAGAGCATCCTCGGCTACACCTGGCAGAAACAGATGAACTGGTCTTCGAATATGGAAAACTACGGTTTCGACTCCGACTTTTACAAAGCCAACAATATGGGCGGCGGCACAGCCCTCAAGCAGGGTCTGGCCGATATGTATTCCAACCGCTCTTCCAACCGCTACATCGCCTTCTTCGGCCGCGTGATTTGGAACTACAAGGAAAAATACCTGGCCTCCGTTTCGCTGCGCCGCGACGGCTCCACCCGCTTTGGAAAGGACCACAAATGGGGCTGGTTCCCCGCCGTGAGCCTTGGCTGGCGTATGAGCCAGGAAGATTGGATGAAGGACATCGACTGGATAAGCGAACTCAAGCTGCGCGCCGGCTACGGCGTGACCGGCAACCAGGACTTTGCAAACTACAAGTCGCTGATGCTTATGTCGTCCAGCACGAGCTTCTACTATAACGGACAGTGGATCAACTCCTACGCCCCCGCATCTAACGCCAACCCCGACCTGCGCTGGGAGCGCAAGAGCGAGTTCAACGTGGGCGCCGATTTCTCTTTCCTGAACGGCCGCCTGGGCGGTACTTTGGATTATTACTACCGCCTGACCACCGACCTGCTGTATGAATACAACGTGCCGGTGCCTCCGTACGACTACAAGACTCTCTTCACCAACGTGGGCTCCATCAGCAATATGGGTGTCGAGCTTTCGGTTTATGCAACGCCGGTCAAGACCCGCGATTTGATGTGGACCACCAGCCTGGTGGCCGCGCACAACCGCAACAAGCTCATCAGCTTCACCAACGAGGAGTTCCAGAATCAGGATTATGAAATAGGTTGGATCGCCACTCCCGTGGGCGCTTACGTACAGCGCCTTATAGAGGGCGAGAGCCTGGGTTCGTTCTATGCGCCCAGGTGGGACAGCGTGGGCCCCGACGGCCGCGACGTGCTTAAAGATGAATTTATGGGCAGGGTGCCCGTAGCCAAGTGGAGCCGCATCGGCAGCGCCTATCCCGACGTGACGCTGGGCTGGAGCAACACCCTGCGCTACCGCCAGTGGACCTTTGGTATGACCCTGCGCGGCGCAATTGGCGGCAAGGTGTTCAACAGCTACCGCGCCACCTACGAGAACCTGCAGCAGATAGGTCTGCGCAACATTCTCGCCTCCTGGCTGGACAACACAGCTTACACCGGGGAAATACGCTATTCCGACAAGTATATAGAAGATGCCAGCTATCTCAAACTGGACAACGTGTCGGTCAGCTACGACCTCCCGTTCCACAACCAGTATCTGCACTCGGCCCGCGTGTTCCTCTCCGGGCAGAACCTTTACTGCCTGACCGGATACAAGGGCGTCGACCCGGAGGTGAGCCTCACCGGCCTGACTCCAGGTATCGAGAGCACCAGCTACTACCCCCGTACAATGACATTCTCACTCGGTGTCAATTTAACCTTCTAAACTCTCTGCGGTATGAAAAAGTTTATAATTACTATTGTAATGGGTGTGGTTGCGCTTGCAGCCTGCACCAATCTGGACGAGGAAATTTATTCCAAGATTTCCAAGGAGAACTTCTTCACCACAGAAGAGCAGTTCGTGAAATATTCCGCCCGCGCATACTCTTCGCTGCAGCATTGGGGCACGGAGAAAAGCCTCTGGACCTTCATTATCCAGAACACCAACGAGGTGTGCACCCCCGTCAACCCCAACGGCGGTTGGTGGGACGACGGCCGCTACAACGAGGTACACGTGCACAGCATCCCCTCCAGCAACCGCCTGCTTGAGATGGCCTGGGAATACTGGACCAACGGCGTTACCGCCTGCAACGACGTGCTGGATATGTTCGAGAGCGTGGACAAAGATTTCGCCGCCAAGGACCGTGTTATTGCCGAGGTCAAGACGCTGCGCGCATATTACTACCTGTGCGGCATCGACAACTGGGGCGGAGTGCCCTACTCCATCTCCAAGAAAGAGAAGGGCTATCCGGAAAAGAAGGACCGCGCCTTTATGTTCTATTTCATTGAGAAGGAGATAAAGGACAATATCGATTTTCTGCAGATTGAGCCCACCGGCGAGTACTACGGCCGCGTGACCCGCGCCGTGGCGGACGCCATCCTGGCAAAGCTCTATCTGAATGCAGAAAAGTGGATTGGCAAGGCAATGTGGAAGGAGGCCGAGGAGGCCTGCAACGACATCATAAGCCGCGGCTACTACCACCTGGCGGAGCACTACAAAGACAACTTCACGGTAAACAACGAAAAATGCCCGGAGCAGATTTTCGCTATTCCCTACAGCACCGTCTACACAACCAGCGACCACAACGCCTTCATTATTTATATGTCGACCCTGCCCGCCGACCTCTGCCGCCCGCTTGGCATCCCCGCCGACGCGTGGGACGGCCTTTGCGGCGAGCCCGATTTCCTGGCAAGCTACGAAGTGGGTGACACCCGCAAGAAGGACACCTGGCTCTACGGCCAGATATACGACAAGGACGGCAATGCCATTATGTACGACGAGAACACTCCGTATGTCATCGACCCCGATATGCCGGAAAGCGTCTATGGCAAGGACGCCCGCCGCGGCGCGCTTCAGGGCGCCCGCATCGGCAAATGGGACTATCAGAGTGACGGTCGCCTTACCGGCGGCCAGGTCGGCATGGACAACGATTTCTTCTTGATTCGCTATGCCGATGTCGTGCTGATGTATGTAGAGGCGCTTGTGCGCCAGAACCGCGCCGCCGAGGCGGCCAATGTGGTGGATTTCCGCTCCATCCGCACCCGCGCCGGGCTGGAGCCGTTCTCGGCCGCCCAGATGACGCTGGACAACCTCTACCTGGAGCGCTCTCACGAGCTGGCCATCGAAGGGTGGCAGCGCCAGGATATGATACGATTCGACAAGTTCCTGGACGCTTGGTGGGCAAAGCCCGCAAAGGACGCTTCGGACCTCACGCTCCCCTATCCGAAAACGGCAATGGCCGCAAATCCCAACTTGAAAAACTAGTATGAAACGTTTATTTGCGATACTGCTCGCCGCCCTGCTGCTGGCCGCCTGCGCCCAAAGCGGCAAAAAGGAGATAACCCGCACCCAGCTCAAGGACAAGATTGCCGGGGCGTGGCTCGGGCAGATGGTGGGCAACATCTACGGGCTTGAATACGAAAACAAGTTCGTGGATGAGCCGGGCGAAGGCCCATTCGTGTTCAACAAGGCTATTAAAAAGATGGCTGCGGTGGACGGCGCCTTTTCTGACGACGATACCGACGTGGAGTATCTCTATCTGCTTATGATGGAGAAAAACGGCATCGACATCACCTACGACCAGGTAAAGGAAGGCTGGATGTACCACATCCGCGACCGCGTGTGGCTGGCCAACCGCGCCGCGCTGGGGCTTATGCACTACGGCCTCACCCCGCCCTACACCGGCAAGAAAGAGTACAACCCGCACTGGTTCCAGATTGACCCTCAGCTTATTAACGAGATTTGGGCCTACACCGCCCCGGGTATGCCCGCCTATGCCGCCGGCATATCGGACTGGGCCGCCCGTATCACCTCCGACGACTGGGCCGTCTCGCCCACGGTGGTCTACGGCGCTATGTATTCCGAGGCCTTCTTCGAGAGCGACATCCCCACTCTGGTGCGCCACGCAAAGGAATATCTGCCCAAGGAAGACCGCTTCCGCGCCATAATTGACGAATGCCTGGACCTCTGGCAGCAGAATCCAAGCGACTGGCACGCCGCCCGCAAGGTTATTGCAGACGAGTTGTACGTTAACGAGCACGACATCACCAAGAGCATCTGGAACGCCGACCTCAACGGCGCGATGGGCATCCTGGCCCTTCTCTACGGCGAAGGCGACATAGAAAAGACGCTCCTTATTGGCTGCGCGCTGGGCTTCGACTGCGACAACCAGACCGCCACAATATGCGGCCTGCTGGGCGTTATAAACGGCGTGGAGAGCGTCCCTATGGACCGCGCTATGCCGTTCGAGCACTGGACAAAACCCTTCAACGACCGCTATATTAACGTGACCCGCTACGATATGCCCGACGCCTCCATTGAAGATATAATAGAGCGCACCGTGGTTCTGGCGGAGAAAAATATTCTGGCGCGCGGCGGTTCCGTGCGCGAAGAGAACGGCGAAAAGATTTACACCATCAACACCAAAGCCCGGTATACCCCGGCTCCGGTGGCTGCCAGCACCTTTACGCTGCCCGCCGAGCGTGGCCGCAACCTGGCCCCCGAAGCCGCTGAAATACTGGCGCTGACCCGCGAAACCGATGTCGCAACTCTGGATTCTTGCTGGCTCACTATTCCCAAGACCTACCGTGCATATACTGTTGATGTGATTAACGACGGCGTGGTGGGTGGCCCCGGGGCGGCATTCTATTCGCTGGGCAGCAAATCCAACGCTCCCAAACAAGACTATTTCGGCTATCGCTGGAACGAGCCCGTTACCACCGATATGATATCGTTCCTCTTCGGCCCGCTGGAGGAATTCGGCGGGTGGTACAGCAACCTGCATCCGGAATATCTTGACGAAAACGGCAAGTGGAAGGCTCTGGAAGCTACCGTTACGCCCGACTGGCCGTTCAGCGACGAGGTCTTTTTCCAGCCGCACAACGGCGAATTTGTGTTCACTTTCCCGGCAGTCACAACCACCGCCGTGCGCGTGATTGGCGACGACGCCGTTTTGATTCACTGGAACAAGTATACCAAGGACGTATCGGCCTTTATATCGATAACCGAACTGCAAGTTTATGAAGCGAAGTAGCATAATTGCGCTGCTGGTGC